>JAJRWA010000135.1 GCA_024277025.1 Candidatus Krumholzibacteriota bacterium
CATGGTGGGCAAGGACACGGAAATGCCCGACCTGCTGATCCTGCTGGCGACCATGGGCGGCATCCTGATGTTCGGCGCCCTCGGGCTGATCATCGGGCCGATCGTCGCGGCCCTGTTCGTGACGATCTGGGAGATCTACGGCGTGGTGTTCCAGGATATGCTGCCGGCAGCCAGGTTCCGTGCGGGTGAGGAAGAAGAGCCGGCAGACGCGCCATAGCACGTCTGCCGGTTCGTTTCGCTAGTAACCGAATTCCTCGGTGTCCAGAACGGTGACCGGCCCCAGACCAAGGTCGGCCAAGGCCGCGGCTCCGCCCGCGGGGTCGCCAACAACCAGCACGACCGGTGCCGGGCCGAATTTCAAGTAGCGCGCCGCCACTGCCGCAATACTGGCCGGAGTTGCCGCCTGCAGGCCGGCAATCAGGCCAGCCGTGTATCCCGCAGGTTGCCCGAGGACGATCTCCTGCAGACGCAGGCCAACGATATCCCGGGCGGTTTCCATTCTCTGGATCTGGGTCCCGAGAATAAATGTGCGCGCCGTTTCCACCTCCTCTGCGGTCAGTGGGTTGACCGACAGTCTCGCCACTTCTTCGGTAACCGCCGCGAACAGGGCAGCGACTTTTTCCGGTCGCGTGCTGCCGAAGGCCCAGAATTTTCCCCGATCCACCGTGGCGGTCAGGCGGGTGGAGGTGCCGTAGGAAAGCCCCTCCGAACGCGTCCGGTAGAAGATGCGCTGATAGCCGAATCCGAAATCGAGCAGCTTGACTTCCGGATAGTCCGGGGACAGGTCCGTCAATTCGGGCCAGCCGACACCCAGACGAATATGGCACTGCTCGAAATCTCCCGGCAGCAGGTAAACCCCGGGCTGGGGCTGCCGCTGCCAGGCGCAGGGCGTCAGGGCGGGAGTTCTTGCCTGGGGCCGCCAACTCCCCAGCAGGGGCTCCAGCAGGTCGACGGCCTCGGCCGGAGTGATGTCACCGCTCACACCGACCACGGCACGATCCGGCCGGACGAATTCTTCATAGACGGACTTCAGGTCAGCCCGCTGGACCGCCTCGATCTCCGCCTGGGTGTAGACATGCCCCTCGGGCGAATCCGCGCCGGCCAGCAGGCGCGTAAAAACGGTCTCCGCCAATCGGCCCGGGTCATCGTTGATGCGCCGGATATCCTTCAACATCCTCGCCTTGGCCCTGGTCAGGCGCTCATCGTCCAAGCCTGGCCGCAACAGCAGGTCGCTCCACAAGGCGGCCCCGGCCATCAGGTCCTCGCGCACCATGGAGACCTGTACGTAGGCCCGGGCCGGACCGATACCGGCGCTCAACGACACGCCCAACGCGGCCAGGCGGGCATCCGCCTCGGCCGGAGTCAGCTCCCCGAAACCGCCTTCGTCCCAGACCCGGCCCAGCAGGGAGCAGGCCGCCTGGCGGTCCATCGGCAGGTAGCGTTTTCCCATGGGCAGATAGGCTGAGATGTTCACCAGCGGCAGGTCATGGTTCGTAAAGACCAGCACCTTTGTGCCGTTGGAAAGTTGTGCTTCCTCCGGCACCGGCATGTCAAAAGCCAGGGCCGGCAGACTGAGTTCGTCCGGTCGGCCAGGCGTCTCGGCGGCGACCGGACTGACCATCAACATCAACACGGCAGCCAACAGAATCCGGTTCATGGTTTGGCTCCTTCGGTGGCCGCGGCCGGCGGTTCCGGTTCCAGATAGACGACAGTTGCCTTGTGGCGCGTGAACAGCTCCCGAGCCAGCTCCGTGACGGCGGCCGGCGTGACCCGAGCGGACTCACTGAACCGCTTATAGGCCCAACGCCAGTTGCCGCGGGCGGCCTGGGTCGTGGCCAGCAACCGCGCGATGTCCTTATTCTTCTGCAGCCCGAAGACAAAGCCCTTGCGGTCGGCAGACCGGATTTCGTCCAACTTTGCCTGATCGACCGGATCTGTCTGCAGCCGGTCGAGCTCCTGCCAAACCAGATCCTCAGCCTGTTCGTTCGTGGCGTTGCCCATCAGCGCGACTGTAATCGTAAAGAGCCCACGATAGCGCCGATAGCCCCCGGTCGACGAGGTGTGGACCGACCGCGAAACACCCTCCTGCAAGTCCAGGCGGCGATCAAGGCGGCTGGTCCGGTCGGCGGACAGGATGCTGCTCAGCAATCCGGCCGCCGGCAGGCGGGGGTCGTCGGGGGCAAAACCGGGAAAAGCCAACAGAAGTTTGCGCTCGGCGCCCTTGGTGACCGTGCCGCGCCGCATGGCCGTTTGGGGTGGTTCCTCTCCGGTCGGTCCGGCCGGCGACGGTCCTGCCGGGATGTCGCCGAAGTAGTCCGTGATCATGGCTTTCGCCGCTTCGGGTTGGAAGTCGCCGACCAGCGCCGCCACCATGTTGCCAGGCGTGTAATACTCGCGCCAGAAAGCCTCGATCTGGTTCGGATTGAGCGTCTGGAGATCCGCCATGTAGCCGATGGTCGGATAGCGGTACGGATGCTCACTGAAGGCCAGTGATTTCAGCAGCTCGGCCGCCAAGCCATCAGGGTTGTCGTCGGTGCGTGTCCGCCGCTCTTCCCTGACGACCTCCAGCTCCGGATAAAACCCGCGAAAGACCGGGTGTTGCAGCCGCTCGCTTTCCATCAGCATCCACACTTCCAGATTGTTGGCCGGCAGCGTCGCGTGGTAGGCCGTGAAGTCCTGGTTGGTATAGGCATTGAAATCGTAGGTGTACTGGTCGTAGGTGCGGAGAAACTCGTCCGGTACCAGAAGGCCCTGCTCACGCTCGCCGAGGCGGGAAATCTCGCGACGAAGGTGAGTTACCCGTGCCGTGTCGGCTGCTGTCCCGGCGCGCAGCAGGTCCGTCAGCGCAGCCCCCACGACCGCGATGCTGTCCCGGACCGTTTTCTCGGCGGCCGCGTCCCGAGTGCCGATCCGGTCTGTTCCCTTGAACGCCATATGTTCGAACATGTGGGCCAGGCCCGTCGCGCCGGCCGGATTGTCCACGTTGCCCACCCTGACTGTGATAAAGCCTGAAACCATCGGCACGTCATGACGGGGCAGCAGCAGAAACAGCATGCCGTTGTCGAGCCGGTACTCCTGGACCTGATCGAAGAGGGCGGGATGTTCCAGGGCCGCCACCGCCTTGTCCGGTGGCGAGGAACCGGCGGCGCAGAAGCTGGCGGCAAGGGAAAAGACGGCAGCAATAGCCACCAGGAATGGGACCGCGTGGGATGTACGCATTATGCCTCCTGAATACCGGGCGAGATATCGTTGGCTTCATCCGCAAGCGTGGCTGGCGCAGCTCGTGCGCCAGCACAAGGTGTGACAGACGCGATTGTCGGGCGCAAGCGATTATTGGGGTCACGACCCGCTATA
>JAJRWA010000136.1 GCA_024277025.1 Candidatus Krumholzibacteriota bacterium
GCCAGCACGGCCAACAGCACAAGAGTAGTGACGGGCGAAATATACATGCGCAATCTCATGCGAGAACTCCTCCTTGGAGAGTTGATCCGAGCACACACCACAGGCTCGGGCGTGAGCCGGGATGTACTTTTGCGGACAACGCAATGAGAACACAGGAAAGTTCCCGCATGGCGAGAAAAATTATCGCGATTTAGGGATGAATTTTCAAAGCCTTGCCGGCAATAATCATAAGCGATAAAGAGAATCATTAGTCATTATGGTTGGGATGGCACCAGACCCTGCCACAGTTCCCGGGACACGAGGGTCAGGCAAGGTGGTGCACTGCCACCAGTGCAAGATCAGGGGACCGCTGCCGGCAGTGTCCACGTCTGTGGGGCAGATGACAAGTAACTGTGCCGGCAGGGGTTGTCGCGTAGGCAGCACTTGCAACGATCTTCGCGTCTCAAACCCAGAAAACGATAAAGGACTCTTCATTTCCAGTCGATAGTGTGTCAAGTGAGCATACCGGTGCTCGCTCAACTCCGTTCACCGGGGCTTGAACTCTTTCCTGCCGGGCTGGGCCGGCAACCTGAAAGGTCAGCGCAACTTGCTTCTCGCCAATGTGAGTCCAAATAGGTGCCCGTATTTCTGGTTGGCCGCAATCGTTCTGATCGCAACGGCTGTGCCTGCCCAGGCCCAGAACTTCATGACCACCGGACACTACGTCGGGGACGGCTCCTCATCCCGGGCGATCTCTGGATTAGGCTTCCAGCCGGATATTGTGTTCGTCAAGGGAGCCGCTGCGGAACGTGCGGTAGCACGGATCACACCGATGCCACCGGGACTCGCCAAGGACCTCGCGGATAGCAGGGCGTTGAAGAGCGCCTGCATCCTGTCACTTGACGCAGACGGCTTCACCCTGGGGAGCGAGGTCTCGGTAAACGAAGCCGGTGTGGAATTCTACTGGGTTGCGATGAAGGCGGTCGCTGGGAGCGTCGAACTGGGCCAGTACACTGGTAATGGGGACCTATACCGCAATATCGCCGTCTCCAGTCTTGCGCCGGAGGCCTGTCTGGTCATCCCTGCCGGCACCGATCTGCCGGTGTATCGGCAAGAGGGGATGCCACTGTGGAGCGCTTACGCATTCGATGGTAGCGGCAGGGTGTCGGCGAGCATCGTCGGATTCTCATCGGGCAGTTTCTCGGTCTCCAGCAGTGGCTCGACCAACCGGGCTGGTGAAGACTACTACTTCGTCTGCTGGCAAGCGCAGCCGGGCATGATCGAGTATGGCAGCTATACCGGTGACGACCAACCGGACCGGGATATCACCGGCCTGACCTTGGATCCGCAGTACGTTCTGCTTGCCAATGACGGCAACAATCCGGCCGTCCATCGCACGGCCAGCCTGGGCGGCGACGCCACGTTGTTCTTTGGTCCGCAGGTCGTCCAGAACAACCTGGTGCAGGACCTGCGTCCCGGTGGCTTGCAGGTGGGCACCGATCCGTCGGTGAATGCGTCCGGCACCGAATATTTTTGGTTGACCTTCGCCAACTCCGGCCTGGGCGCCGACCTGCAGGTGACCGTGGCGGTGGATGATCCGATCCCGGTCGAGGCCCAGATCGTGTCATTCACTGTGACAACAACCAACCTGGGCCCCGCCGCCACGACCGGGGTTCAGATCGCCGATATCCTGCCTGCCGGGCTGACTTTTCAGTCCGCCACGCCGGACCAGGGCACCTTCGATGCCGGTACCGGCCTTTGGGCACTCGGCAGTCTGGGCGTATCCCAGATCGCCAGCCTGACGATTACGGCTGCTGTTGACGTCGGCACGAGCGGCCAGATCCTGTCAAATCAGGCCTTCGTGATGGCCACCGACGAGGTGGACCTCACTCCGAGCAACGACACTGCTGAGGTGTCGCTCACCGTATTGTCCGGCATCGGCGCTGACGTCTGGTTGTCTCTGGTGGCTGACGACGAGACGCCCGACGAAAACCAGGTCGTCACCTATCTGCTTTCAGCGGGCAACCTAGGGCCTGGCGCCGCCGGCAATGTCCAGGTTGTCAGTACCTGGCCCACTGGCCTGAGCCTCTTGTCTGCGACGCCCGACCAGGGGACCTACGATCAAGGCACCGGTGTGTGGGATCTCGGCAACCTCAATGTGGGAGCCGTACAGACAATCACCTTCACGGCGAGCATCAATGCCGGTACCGCCGGTGATATGCTCAGCAGCCTGGCTGTGGTTGCTGGCCTGGATCAGGTCGATGCCAACAGCGCCAACGACACAACGGGCGTGACCCTTACTGTCAACACGGTTGACCTGCAGGTGACGGCCCTCGTTGACCGGGCCGCGCCGGCTGAAGGTGACACGGTCACCTACACGGTTGTCACGATGAATCTGGGTCCCTCGGGAGCCAGCCTCGTGCAGGTCCAGGAGGTCTTGCCGGCCGGGTTGACCTTCGTGTCGGCGACGGCCAGTGGGGGCAGCTACGACGCCGGCTCTGGTCTGTGGAACATCGGCTCGATTCCGCCCACGGAGTCGCGAACGTTGCTCCTGGCTGCCATCGTTGATGCCGGCACCGCCGGTACCACCATCACTGGTACGGCCGCGGTCTTCGCGGTGGCGGAAACCGACACCAATGGTGCCAACGACAGCAGCTCGGTGGATATTGTCGTGGCCCTGTCAAACGCGACCGACCTGCAACTGGTCCAGACGGTCGACAACTTGGCACCCACCGTCGGCGAAACGGTGACCTACACCATCACGGCATCCAATGCCGGTCCCACCGATGGCACGGGTATCGTCGTGTCGGATCTGTTGCCGGCCGAAGTCAGCCTGGTTTCGTCCCTGACCAACAAGGGAGCCTATGCGGCGGGAACTGGCCTGTGGACCATTGGTGACCTAGCCGTCGGTTTCCAAGCGGAACTGGTCATGCAGGCCACGGTGGAGCCGGCCGGAGTCGGCGTGCAGATCCTCAACACGGCCGGAATCGCTGCGGCAGATCAGCCGGATCCCGACGCTTCGAACAACAGCACCAGTAGTACGTTGGTCATTCCCCTCGCTGATCTGCAATTGACCGAAACCGTAGACAATGCCTTCCCTGCCGTGGGTGACACGGTGACCTACCACCTGGAGGTCGTCAGTGACGGTCCCAATCCGGCCACCGGAATCGTGGTCCGCGCGCCGTTGCCGGCCGGAGCCGCTTTCGCCGCGGCCGCACCGGTACAGGGCACATATGACCAGGGTACGAGCGATTGGTCCTTGGGCAACCTCAATCCGGGAACAAGCGCTCAGTTGTTCATTCAGGCTTTGATCCTGCCGGAAAGTGCCGGGTTCGAGATTTCAAGCCCGGCGACGATTGTGGCTCTCGATCAGACCGATCCCGATATGAGCAACAACGCGGCCGTAGCCGTAGCAACCGTGGACGGGGCCGATTTGGCCTTGCGTATGGCCTGGGCCGTGGCGGTTTCCTTCGAGGGGGCGGCTGTCAACGCGGCCGTGACGCTCGTCAACCACGGGCCCCAGGCGGCCACCGGGGTCGCCGTCACCTACAAGATTCCGGCGGGCCTGACCATGCAGTCCGCCAGCCCGGGTCAGGGCGCATACACTGCGGCGAGCGGTTTGTGGACCGTGGGCAACCTGGCGGCCGGTGACAGCACGGTCCTTGATCTTGTCGTGTATGTCGACGAGGGTACGGCGGGGGCCGTGATCGACAACGTGGCGACAGTCACGGCCGGCGATCCGGCTGATCCGGACGCCGGGAATAATTCTGCCGTGGCCAGCCTGACCATCTGGAGTGGCTTGCCGGACAACGAGAGCGTTATTTGGCCGTTGATCGGCAACCCAACCCGGGTCTTGCCTGGTTCCAGCACGCCTGCTGATGTCCTGACTTTCTCTTTCGTCAACCGGAATACGCGACCGGACACACTGCACACCATGACCCTGGTGAATCTTACCGCAGGTGGTGGCACGTCCGGCCAAATGGATGCCGAGTGGAATGCCGTGCTTGCCTATCGCAGCGGCGCACCGGACGGCGGGCCTGGCTTCCTGCCGACGCCGGTCACTCGTTCGTTCAACAATGGTACGGTCGTGTTCGATCGTCTGGAGTGGGCAGTTCCGGTTGGCGATACGCTTATCGTCACTGTCCGTGGCGCGCCGTCGCTTCAGGTCCGGGACGCGGCCCAACTGAGGCTTGGCGTGGCGAACCCGAGTGGCCTGACGTTCAACGACTCCTTCAGCCTGGCCGGGACCTGGCCTCTGGTCAGCGGGCAGATCCTGGATGTTGACGGTTTTGCCGCTGCACAGGCGGCGATCGTGCCGCGCGAGTCGGGTTTGTTGGCGATCGGCTCGGTGCGAAATCTTGCGTTGACGGTGGACCTGCCCGGTAACGGCTACCTGGACGACAATCTCTATGGTGTGGCCGTGGTCAATCGGGGCTCGGCCGAGCCGGGTGTCGATATCACCGGGGTTGAAGTCTGGGCCGATGATGGCGACGGGGCTTTCGACGCACTGACCGATGTTTCCCTGGGCCGGGCGACCTTCTCTGGTGATCGCTGGCAATTGACGGGCCTGAACGAGGCGGTTCCCGCCGGTGGCCGTCGCTTCCACTTCACCGTCGACATCGCGGAGACCGCACGGCCGACAAGCGATATTCGTCTCGGGCTGCCTGTCGGCAACGGGTTTGCTGTGGAAATGTTCAGCGGCAATGACGGGCCGGTCGACGTGTCGCTTGAGAATCCCAATACCCTGGGTATCAGCGTGACCGACCGGATCATCCTGACACCGGAATGGATCCGCTCGGGTGTGGCCCTGCCCGGCGCCAACGACCTGCCTCTGCTGCAATTCGTCCTGACCAACACCTACGGCACGCCACGCACGCTGGACGAACTCACGTTCACCAACACCTCCGAGGCACTCGGCGCCACCCCGGCGCAACGGGACGCTCTTTGCCAGCAGGTGGACCTCTGGCTCGGGGAACCGGGGACCGGCAACCGGTTGGGCAGCGGCATTTTCGTCGGCGACCGGGTCGTCTTTGCCGGGCTGAATCTGGACCTGGCACCCGATACGGGGACCAGATTGGTCGTCACCGCCGATCTGGGCCTGACCACCATTGCGGACGGCGCCCGCGTTACGGGACAAGTCGGATCCATCGCGGACATCAGCATTCCCAACGCGACGGTTGTTGCTTCCTGGCCCCTTGACTCGGCTGCCGAATGGCTGGTCAACGGCATGACGGCCGACCAGGTAATCCTGCGCGACATACCGGTCCTGACCCTGGGTCCCGGCGAAGGACCGGTGTTGGCGATGGACCTGACGATACCGGCCAACGGCTATGCGGCGGACGAGTTGTCCGGCGTCACCCTGATCAATGACGGCAGTGTTGCCATTACCGATATCCTGGCGGCCGAGCTGTGGGCTGATGGGGGTGACGGCGGGTTCGATGCGGGCGCCGGCGATGACATCCTGCTCGGGCCGTTCACCCTGAATGGCGATCTCTGGCTCAGCACCGTGTTGACCTGGCCGGTGCCAGCGACCGGTTCGCGGCTTTTTGCCAGTTTGACCGTTGCGGATACTCCGCAGGATTCCGTAACCGTGAAACTGGGTCTGCCCCGCGACGGAATAGCGGTCTTATCGGGTAACGACGGCCCGGTGGATCAGGCTGTCCCCGGCACCGGGACCCTTGTCATCAGTACGTCACCCCTTCGCACAACCGTGACCTTTGCCACCGCGGCGACCGATACGGGCCAGACCGGGGTCGTGACCATGACGGTCAAAAACTCCGGCAGTGAGACGGTGACGGACGTCGTGCCCAATCTGGATTTTGCGGTTGGGGTCGGGCTCATGTCGTTGGGCCTCCCGTCTCCAACCGTCGTCGCCAGCCTGGCTTCGGGCGCGGAAACCACGATCACCTGGCCCTTCCTCTCGACCCTGCCCGGTGTTGTGGTCCTCGAGGGAAACGTTCAGGGCCTGGTCAATGGCGCCCAGGTGCGCCGATCCATCGTGACGCCGACCTCCGCCCACCGGATCTATACGCCGGTCCCCTGCCTCGAACTCTATCCGACGGCGAATCTGCCTTTCTCGATCAACCGCGGCCAGCAAGGCCTGGTGCCGCTGACCCTTACTTTCATCAACAGCGGCGGCACCGATGTCGCAGATGCGCAACTGGCTTCGATCCGCTTGCGCTTTCTGGAAGCGGTGGACGGACCGGAGATCCCGCCGGCTGATCTCGTGGACCAGATCGTGGTGGCCGAGGGAACCAATATCTACCTTGAGACCACAGCACTGCCCACGACCGGGGGCGAGGTCGATCTTATTTTCAGGGACCCGGTAATCATCACGGGATCCGAACCGGTGACTTTGGGTCTGCGCCTGGATCTGCGCCTGGATTCCAGCGTGCCCTCGTTTCTGGTCTCCATTGAAGCTGCCAATTGGCTGGTGGCCACCGACGTCGTCAATGGTGCCAACCTGAACGTTGTGCCGGGCGCTGGAGCGTTCCCGGTGCGGACCGGCCAGGCGACGATCGTGGCGCCCGCCGTGGGCTTGAACGTGGCTGTCGTCCCCCTGGACTCACTGACCACGGTGCCCGGACAGAGTGAGGTTCTGCTGGCGGAAATCAACTTGTCCCAGACCGTGGCGGGCGACAACTCGTCATCCATTGATGTGGGCCGCCTGGCGTTCGAATTCCACGGGGCCGACGGCCGGCCCCTGGTCGACCCCGCTCGGTGGCTGTCGCAGATCAGTCTGCGCAGCGCGTTCCTGGAACACTTTTCAGGTGTGCCGGTGGTGGAGGGTGATTCCCTGGTCGTGTTGCAGCTGGCGGCGCCGGTAACCATCTCGGGGGCGGCAACCATCGCGCTCCGGCTGGTGGGAGACATCGCGCTGGATTCGCCGCTGGGAGAATTGCGGGCCCTGCTGGGACCGGTGAGCTACGTCGACGCCCGCGATGGCAACATGAACAACCCGGTGGCGGTCAATCTGACCAATGCTCCGGGTGGTCCGTTGGTTAGTGTTCTCGGCCCGGCGACGGCTATTGACGTTGCTGGTGGCGGTGCCATGCCGGCACAGGTTTCGCGGGGGTCACGTGATCTTGTCGCCCTGAATCTGACCCTGACCAATCCAGGCGCGTCCGGTACTGCCGACGTTGCCGGCGACACGATTGTCCTGCGGTTCTTCGACGCGGCGCGGCAACCACTGGATCCCGGACTCTACCTGGATCGTCTCAGGATAATCCGCGGTACTGAGATGATGGGATTCCTGATCGACCCCGCTGCTGCCGACGGCGTGGTAACCGTTTCAATGGCGGGAGGGCTCCTCGCTCCCGGACAGAGTACGGCCCTGCAGGTGATTCTCGACTTCAAGCCGGACTGTCCGACCGGCACTATCGAAGTAGTGCTTGAGGCAGGAGGTGTGCGCGCCGCCGACTCGATTACCGGCCTGCCGGTACCGATGCGGGTGAGTCCCGGCACGATTCTTCCGCTTTCTTCGGGTGTGGCGACAGTTGTCGTACCGGCCGACGAACTGCAGGTCGCCGGCACCAGCCTGATGCCGCCCCTGCTGGCGCCGCAGTCGGTGGGCGTGGAAGCCTGGGTGCTGGCGTTCTCAAACCCGGCACCGGCGGGCAGTGGTGGGATCGCCTTGCGGTCCCTGACTCTCACCCAGGACTTTGCCAAGGCGGCCGGGCCTGATCTGGGCGGTCAGGTGGAGTTCATCCAACTGCGGCGGGGTGAGACGATCGTGGCCCGCGGCGAGTTGGTCGCGGCGGCGACCGGGGTCACCCTGGTGCCGGATTCGCTGCTCGTTGTGGCCGCCGGACAGACGGCGGAGTTGACGGTCGAGATCATCCTTCGCGAGGATGCGGCACCTGGTCCACTGCAACTGGTTCTCCCCGTTGACGGCGTGGACGCCGGACCGCCCGGCGGCGAAGTACTCGTCGTTCGGGTCGTGCCTGCCGCCGGCAGCATCTTCCCCTTCCGAACCGAGGCGGGCCACGTCGGGAGCGCGACCCTGGCCGAGAGCTACACCAATTTCCCGAACCCGTTTGCCGCCGGCCGCGAGTCGACGACATTCGCTTTCTCACTGCTGCAGCGGGCCCGTGTCAGCCTGCGTGTCGTGACCCCTCATGGGGAACTCGTGGCGACGATTCTTCGGGATGTGCAACGGGAGCCGGGGCTGTATCAAAGTGATCTCTGGACCGGCTTGAACACCAGTGGCCGACCAGTGCACAACGGCGTGTATCTGGCCGAGTTGAACGTGCGCTACCTGGATGGATCGACAGCCCGGATTCTCCGCAAAGTGGCGGTGGTCCGATGAAGCGCCTCACCCTGGCAGCCTGTGGACTGATGATGGTGCTGGCCCTGGGGCCGGGCTCTGTCCCGGCAAGGGCGGTGGTCGACGCCGGCGGTCGCTCGGTCTTTGCCCGGGGGGCCGCCGAGCGGGCTTTGGCCCTGGGTGGCGCCTACGCCGCTGTGACCGACGACGCCAGCGCCTTGATCTGGAATCCGGCCGGCCTGGCCAGGCTGGACCGCACATCCGTTTACGCAAGCCAGACCAACCTGATCGGGCTCGGCTTCAGCGAGCAACTGGGACTCCTGGCGCTACCGAGCTGGCGACTGGGGACCTTCGGTCTGGGGATCAGGCGCTTCGGTGTCGATGGGATCGAAGGACGAGATGCCCGCGGCGCCGTTTTCGATGACAACCTCAAAGACTCCGAAACCGAGATCCTGTTGGGCTACGGACGTCGCGTCGGCGGCATGTGGAAGTTGGGGCTCGTGGCCAAGTACCAGCAGCACAGCCTCGCCGGATACAGCGCCGGGGCGCCGGGGCTGGACGTCGGGGTGCAGGTGAAGCCGTTGCAGGCTGCTGGTCGTCACTCGGGCCTGGCGGACGCCTTGAGCCTGGGCTTCGCGATCCGGAATCTGTTCGAACCCGACCTGCGGCTGGACACCGAAGGGGTCAAGGATCCAACCGGCCTGCGCCTGGGAGCCGCCTATCAGGGTGAACTGGCCGATAATATCCAACTGCTGCTGGCCACGGACATGGAAAAGACCCGCGACATGGATACGCGCCTGCACTTTGGGGCGGAGGTGCGTCTGTTGAACACCCTGGCGCTGCGCGTCGGGTCCAATGCGGGCATGATGACCGCCGGGGCAGGCGTGGACTTTCGCAGTCTGTCGGTGGACTACGCTTTCGAAGACAACCTGCTGGAGCCGGTGCACCGGTTCGGCCTGGGCATGCGTTTTGGTCCCACGGTTGAGGAAACCCGCCAAACCGCCCTCAGGGTCCAGGAAGCGGAACTGCGCAAGAAACTGGCCCGGGCGTTTCAGCAGGAAAAGGTCGACCGCATAGACTCGATGGTGGGCCAGGCCCGGCGCTTCATGCTTGACGGGGATTTTGCGGCGGCCTTGAACCAAATAGAAACCATCCGGGTCCTGGAGCCGGGCTACCCCGGCGTGGCGGCCCTCGAAGTCGAAGCCTACTTCGGTCAGGGAGTCGCCCTGGAAAAGGACAACGATCTTTCGGGAGCTGCGGTTGCCTTCCAGCGCTGCCTGGCCGCCGACCCGGACCATGCGGATGCCCGCGAGCATTTGGCTCGGGTGTCGCTCCGCAGCAGCCGCCTCGCCGCCCGTTCGCAAGTGATCCGGGCTCGCTTCGACGAGGCTCTGGCGGCCTATGCCCGGGGTGAGCTCGTCCAGGCCAAGGCCGGTTTCGCCGGGATTCTGGAACTGGACCCGGACGACCGGGAAGCCGCCGCCCTGTTGCTCAACACGACCCAGGCCCTCAAGCTGAGGGCCGATCTGCTGATCGACCGGGCTAAGACCCAGATCGTGAACCACGACCTGGTTGCGGCCAAAGCCAACCTGGCCAAGGCCCGGGTCCTGATGCCGGATCACAGGTCTCTGGCCGAGGTTTCGGCCCGAATCGCGGCGGAGGAGGCAGCGACTGCTGCTACGATTACGGCTGCGCGCCAGACTGCGGCGGCCGCTTCGGTGGCAGAAGTCGCGCCGGAACCGCTGGCCGTCAAGCCGGTCCCGCCGACCTTCGCCGAACTTTCGGCGAAAGAACAGAAGGAAGTGGCCGATCTCTATCGCAGAGGTTTGCGGTCTGTCGAGAAGGACCGGCACGACGACGCCATCCGCTACTGGGAACTGGTGTGGTCGCGGGCGCCGGACTATCAGCAGGTCGCCGAGAACCTGAAGCAGGAATACCTCGTCCAGGGCATGGAGGCTTTTGCCGAGGGGCAACTGGACCAGTCGATCGAGATCTGGGAGAGGGCCGAGTCCGTGTCGCCGGGAGATCCGCGAACCCGCGGCTATCTGGCCCGCGCCTATGAACACAGATCCCGCATCCGGGAAATCCGCGGTGACTACTGATGGGATTGTTGATGGACAAGAAGGAATCTGCGGCCGCCGGGCGGCGTTTCATCAGCCTACGGCTCATCGCGTCCCTGGCGGCGGCCAGCCTGGTTTCGGTCACCGTCGTGATCTCGGCCTGGGTCAACGAACATAACATGCGGTCGGCACTGGTTGAAGGTGCCCAGACCCAGCTCGTACTGGAGGCCCGCAATCTGGCTATCACCAGTGCCGAGGCCCTGCTGAGTGATTTTCCGGAGTTGACCCTGATCCCGTTGGTCCGGGATATGGTGGCCGGCCGGCCCGAGATTCTGGACGTGGTCATCACCGATCATGAAGGTCTGATCCAGGGGGCGCGCGAGTCCCGCGACATCGGTACGGCGTGGGAGCGGCCGGCCGACCTGCCGCCGGCGTCGGCTGCGCCGGCAGTGGCTCGTGGCGAAGCCCTGGGAGAGTCCGCCGGTGCCCTGTTGGTCGAATGCCCCATTCGGTATGGCCAGGAATCCGAACTGGGCCGCGTGCTGATTGTTCTGGACAAGGGCTTTATCGAAGCCAAGATCGCCCGGTCCCGCGCGAAGCTGCTGAGCATCGCGCTGGCGCTGCTGGTCGTGGCCGTCGTGCTGACCGCAGTAGTGATGTCGCACCTGTTTCGTCCCGTGTCCCTGTTGAAGGAGGGCCTGCAACGCATTGGCCAAGGTAACCTGGATTCGCCAATGCATATTCGGGATTTTACGGAACTGGGCATGCTGGCCGACTCCGTCAACACGATGGCCAGCGATTTGAAGGCTTCGCGCAAACTGGCCCGGGCTCGCGAGCTGGAAGTGGTCGAAACCCAGAAGGAAATCATCACCACTCTGGGGCAGGTCGTCGAGAGCCGCTCCTCCGAAACGGCCAATCACACGATCCGGGTCGGAGACATGAGTTACGAATTGGCTCTGCTGGCGGGACTAAGCGAGCAGGAGGCCGAGATGATCCGCATTGCCTCACCCATGCATGACGTGGGGAAAATCGGTATCCCGGACGACATCCTGAACAAACGCGGCAAGCTGACAGCCGAAGAGTATGATCGCATGAAGGACCACGCCGCTATCGGCTACAACATCCTGAACAAGTCGAGCCGGGCGGTATTCAAGACTTCGGCAATCATCGCCTACGAGCACCACGAACGCTGGGACGGCAAGGGCTATCCGCGGGGATTGAAAGGCAAGGAAATCCACATCCACGGCCGGATCGTAGGCTTGGTTGACGTGTTCGATGCCATTTTCAGTGACCGCGTCTATCGCAAGGCCATGCCGTTGGACAAGGCCCTCGCCATAATCCGTGAAGAGGCCGGACACCATTTCGACCCCCGACTGGCCAAGCTCTTTCTCGACAACCTGCCGCGCTTCCTGGCCATCTCCGAACGCTACGAGGATTGGCCGATCGAATGCCCGGAGGCCGTCGAGCAACCCGAGACGGTCTGCACTTGAGAGATCAGGCACTTGCCACCGGGACAAGTTCGCCAACACTTCGCTAGCGATAAACCGGCGTTGCTTCATGCTCCGGCCACGGCCGCGGGTCAGCCTTGATCAGCTCCAGCAGCACCTCGACCGCCCTCATCAACTGGGCGTCATAGCCGCGCGCCATCTCCGCCGAGTCCAGCTCCACCTGAATATCCGGTGTCACGCCCTCGCCCTCGACGATCCACGAGCCGTCCTTGTCGTAGATGCGGTAGTCCGGCGCCGTGATGCCGCCGCCGTCCATCAGGCCGATGAACTTGGACACGCCGACCAGCCCGCCCCAGGTGCGGGTGCCGATCACCGGACCCATTTTGCGCATCTGGAATTCCATGGGCAGCATGTCGCCGCCCGAGCCCGCCTGGTGGTTGGTGATCAGGGCCAGATGGGCGCGGGTCACGACCGCGGGCGTCGTCTGCGGGTGGCTGTGGCGCCTGGTCCAGAAAGTGTGCAGCTGCTTGCCAACTCGCTGGAGGAAGATATCGGGATCCAGGCCGCCGTTGTTGTGGCGGCCGTCGATGATCAGGCCCTGCTTGCGGGTCTGGCCGTAGAACTGGCGACCGAATTCGCGGGCGGTGGCGTTGTACGTGTCGGGGAAGTGCATGTAGCCGATCCGGCCTTCGCTGGCTTCGGCCACCACCTGTCGGTTGTGCTCGACCCAGTCGTAGTAGCGCAGGCGGCTATCGCTGCCCAGCGGCACGACGATCACTTCGCGCGCACCCTTGAACGAGGGTTCGGCGTTGAACGTCAGCGCAACCTGCCTGCCGGCCAGATCCACGAAAAAGCTGTAGAGGTTGCGGTCGGTGGTGACGGGTTCGCCGTTGACGGCCAGGAGGTAATCGCCCTCACGCACCGCCAGGCCCGGCCGGGCCAGGGGCGGCCGCACGTCGTCGGTCCAGTCGCCGGCGGTCAGGATGCGGTCCAGGCGGTAGTGCTCGCCGTCGGCGCTCCAGTCGGCCCCCAGCAGGCCCACGCCCACGTGGTCGGCCCGGCGCCGGTTGTCGCCGCCACTGCTGTAGGTGTGGCTGGTGTTCAGCTCGCCGATCAATTCGCCAATGATGTACCGGATGTCCTGGCGGCAGGCCGCGCGCTCGACCAGAGGCGCGTATTTCGCGCGCATGGCCGGCCAGTCGACGCCCTGCATGTTGGGGTCGTAGTAGAAGTCACGTTCGAAGCGCCAGGCGTCCGCGAAGAGTTGGCGCCATTCGGCACGGGGATCCAGGTGGAGGCGCAGGCCGTCGAGGTCGACCTTGCTGTCTGCTGTGTCGGCACCGTCCTGGCCCATCCGGCCTTTCTCGCTGCCGGTCGCCATCACGAGCACATCCGCGGCCTTGCGGCACACGATGTACTCGCCGCCGGCCGCCAGACGATAGGCCGAGATGCCTTCGATGACCTTCCGGGCTTCATGTTTGACCAGGTCGAAGGTACCCAGTTCGCGGGCCGGCAGGCGGCGGAACTCGAAGCGGTTGTAGTCGCCCTTGTCGCTGTTGAGGAAGTACAGCACCCCAGGCCCGGCCTTCAGGTTGCGGTAATTGGCCGGCGGCAAAGGCAGACGTTCGATGCGGTCGCCAAGTCCGGCAAAATCGATATCCACCACGTTGTCGTCTGCTGCCACGGCAGGGGTTTCGGTGCCCGGCAGGGGGACGACGGGCTGGCCGTCGGTCGTCAGCGTGACCGCGAAAATACCCGTCGCGTTCTTGTAGACCATCTCCCACTCGAAATCGCCGTAGGTCGGGTTGAAGGTGCGGTTCGAGGCGAAGAACAGGTGTTTGCCGTCGGCGCTGAAGGCGGGGCTGAAGTCGTGGTAGCCACCGACGCTCACCTCGTGATTCTCACCACGCTTGATGTCATGGATATAGACCCGGTACAGCAGGTCGGCGTTCATGTGGGAGTAGGCCAGCCAGCGGCTGTCCGGCGACCAGCAATAGTCGCTGATGGCCTTGTTGTGCAGGCTGACGTCCACGTTCTCGTACCGGGCCTTGGCCACCTCGGTGATCCGGCCCGACTTCACTTCGACGTAATACAGGCGCAGCGTCTCGTCGGTGAACGCGATCAGTTTGCCGTCCGGGGACCAGCGCAGGGTGTGGCGGTAACCACTGGTGTGCTGGGTGAGTTGCCGCGGTGCGGCGCTGCCGTCCGCGGGCTGCAGCCAGATGCCGTACTCGCCGTCGCGGTCGGACAGGTAGGCGACCTGGGATCCGTCCGGCGAGAAGACGGCCTGATGGTCGCGGGCGCCGGCGTCCCGGCTCAGGTTCACGGTGCGGCCACCCTTGACCGGTGCCCGGAAGACCTCGCCGCGGGCCGTGATCAGGACGGTCCGGCCGTCCCGGGCCACGTCCACCTGGGTGATCCGGTTGGCCACGTCGATGACCACCGGGCGGGTGTCCGGCACGTCGGCGCCGACAGTTACGGCCAGTTTGTGTGGCACGCCGTCGGCCGGGTCGAGCACCATGATGTCGCCGCCGTGTTCGTACACGATGCGCCGCGGCCCCGCCTTGGCGTGCCGCGCGTCGAACACCATATGGTTGGTGATCTTGCGGATCTCGCCGCCGCTCGGTGAAACGGCAAAGATGTTCAGCGTCTTGTCGCGGTCCGAGACGAAGTACACCGTGTCACCGATCCACATGGGCAGGCGGTCGGTGCCGACGAAATCGGTCAGCCGCGTGTCCTGGTCCGTGGCGAAGTCATAGACCCAGACATCCTGGGCCAGGCCGCCCTGGTAGCGTTTCCAGGTGCGCGACTCGCGGGTGATGCGGTTGTAGGCCAGCTGCGAGCCGTCGGCGTTGAAGCTGCCGTTGGCCGCCTCGTACATGATCATTTCCTCGAGGCCGGTGCCGTCGGGATTGATCAGGTACAACTTGTTGGCCCGGCTCAGGGTGGTCCGGGCGGCGCGGAACATGATCTTGCCGGATATCGGGTGCCAGCCGACAACCTGATCGTTGCCCGGATGGAAGGTCACGCGCGTGATGTTGCCGCCGTCGCGGTCCATGACGTACACATCGCGATTGCCGTCGTACTCGCCGCTGAAGGCAATCAGGCTGCCGTCGGGCGAGAAGCAGGGCCCGGTCTCGTCACCGTCGTCGATGGTCAGCCGGGTGGCCAGGCCACCGTCGGCGGATACCGACCAGATATCCGAACCGTGCACGAAGACGACCAGGTCGGCATGGATGTCGGGTGTGCGGAGCAGGGGCGCGTTGTCGGCGGCCAGGACGGGTGCGGCCCCAAGCAGAATCAGAATGGCGGCGGCGTTGGCAAGACGGGACAGGGCGGGCATGGTCGGTCCTTTCGGGTCGTTGGGCGGGAGCCGGTCGGGGGTGCCGTTTGGCGGGGTGCGGCAAAGGTAGTACATGGGGCGGGGCAGGACCAGATGCGGCGGGCGCCGGCACTGTGCCGTGGACCGCCGCCGGGATTGGCGGTACAGTGCCGACGGAGAAACTTCATGCCGCTGTTCGTCGACATCATCAACATCGTCCTGCCGGTTTTCCTCGTGATCGGTCTGGGCTATTTTCTGCGCCGGATCGGTCTGCTCGACGGCAGCTTTTTCGCCACCACCAACAAGCTTGTCTACTACGTCAGTCTGCCGCTGCTGCTGTTCTACAAGATCAGCACGGCCGATTTCGCGGCCAACTTCAACCCCAGGCTGGTTGTCGGCGTCGTGGGGATTGCCGTGGTTCTCTTTGTGGGGACCTACCTGTTGGCGGGAATGGGGCGGATTCCGTCGTCGGCCCGCGGCACCCTCAGCCAGGGTGCCTGCCGCGGCAATCTGGCCTACATGGGGCTGGCCATCGTCTTCAACGCGTATGGTGATGACGGCCTGACCCGGGCCAGCATCCTGATGGGGTTTCTGGTGCCGGTCTATAACCTCGGTTCGATAACGGTGCTGACTTTGCCGCATCACACGGCGGGCGAGAGGTTCGGCGTGTTCATCTGGCTGCGCCAACTGGCGCTCAACCCGCTGATCATCGCGGCGGTCGCGGGCATCGCCTGGAGCCTGCTCGGGCTGCCGTTGCCGCGGGTGGTCGGCCGCAGCCTGGAGATCGCCACGGGCATGACCCTGCCGCTGGCGCTGTTCGCGATCGGCGGTTCGTTTTCCCTGGCGCGTCTGGGCGGCGATCTGCGGCTGGCCGGCGTGGTCAGTCTCTGGAAGCTGGTCCTGATGCCGGCGGCGACCGCCCTGGTACTGGTCGCGCTGGGTGTCGGCGGGCTCGACCTGGCGGTGGGCCTGCTGCTGGCCGGAGCACCGGCCGCGGCGGCCAACTACATCATGGCGGCTGAATTGAAGGGCGACCCCGAACTGGCCGGCACCATCGTCATGTTGACGACGCTGCTGTCCGGGGTCACCTACACGGCCTTGCTGCTGATCCTGCACAGCCGGGGCGTGTGACAGGGCCCTACTTGTAGGCCACCGCCGCGCTGGACGGACCGGCCAGCGGGATGAACTCGAACCGCTGGAAGCCCGCCTCGGTGCACCACTGGCGGAAGTCGGCGCTGGTGTAGTCGAAGGCGTCGCCCGCCTTTGCCAACTTCCCAAGTCGTGCCTATCCTGTCCAGACCCCGGGTTTCCTGTCACGCCCGGCCTCGCGTCTGCATACCACAGGGCAGATAGCCGGCAAGCCGACAACCCCAGGGAGAGAGAGCAGATATGAGATTCAACCGAGCGTTTATCATGGCCACGATTGTGTTTTTGGCCGTGTTTGGAAGGACCAACGTCATGGCGGGCAACAACGAGGAAGTCGCGACCCTGGCTGGCGGCTGTTTCTGGTGCATGGAGGCGATGTTCGAGGAGTTGCAGGGTGTTGCAAGGGTCGAATCCGGTTTTGCCGGCGGTCGGCACGACGCCACCTACCAGGAAGTATGCACGGGCGAGACGGGCCACGCCGAAGTCATCCAGGTCACCTTTGATCCGGATGTGATCTCTTTCCGCGACATCCTGACCATCTTCTTCGCGACCCACGACCCGACCACCCTGAACCGGCAGGGCGCCGACGTGGGGACCCAGTACCGCAGCGCGGTCTTCTACCACACCCGGGCCCAGAAGCAGGCGGCCGAAGAGGCGATTGCCCTGTTGACGAGCGAAAAGGTCTTCGCCGATCCGGTCGTCACCGAGATTTCGCCCTTCAAGAAGTTCGTCAAGGCTGATGACCACCACCAGAACTATTACCAGCGCAACAAGTCCCAGGGCTATTGCCAGGTCGTGATCAACCCCAAACTGGCCAAGTTCCGCGAGCAATTTGCGGGCAAGTTGAAGAACTGATTGGGATTGTCCGAAGATTTCGCTTGATTTTCGCCCAAAGGCCGCGTACTGTGGTTCAACCCCCGCCCCGGCATGAACTGACCCGACCAGAGGGAGACGATGACATGAATTGGACCGCACTGCTGACCCAGGAAATGAACGCCACCTACAAGCCCGCCGAGGCCATGCTTGAGCTGCTGACGGATGACGATCTGAACTGGAAGCCCGCCACGGGCGAGAACTGGATGACCGTGGGCCAACTGCTGGCGCACCTCAACACCGCCTGCGGCATGTGCTGCCAGGGCTTTGTGACCGGCGAGTGGGGGCTGCCCGAAGAAGCTGGTGAGACCGGCGACGGGGACCACGAAGCCATGCTGCCGAAGGCCGCACAGATGCCCTCGGTCGAGAGTATTGCCGCCGCTCGCGAGGCGCTGGCCGCCGATCGCAAACTGGCCTTCCGGATGCTGGAGAAAGCCGGCGAAGAGAATCTGGCCACGCTGATGTCGGCGGCGCCGTGGGAGCCGGACAACCAGCGCCTGCTGGGCCACCACCTGCTGCAGATGGTGCAGCATCTGGGCATCCACAAGGCGCAGCTCTTCTACTACCTGAAACTGATGGGACGCAAGGTCGACACGATGACCCTGTGGGGGATGTAGACCAGGAGTGGGCCGGTGCTCTGGTGGCACCGGCCCTCATTTTCAGAACAACCGCGGCTCCTCGATACGGGATCCATCCCCGAGCGTATGTCCTTCCAGCCGCAGCAGCCGGGCCTTGGTCGTGATGCCGCCGGCGAAACCCACCAGTGAACCTCCCTGACCAACAACCCGATGACAGGGCACGATGATCGGCAGCGGATTGTGTCCCGCCGCCTGGCCGACGGCACGCGTGGCCTGGGGCTGGCGCAGTGCACGCGCGATCTCGCCGTAGGTGCGCACCTCGCCGTAGGGGATCGTCTGCAGCTCGCGCCACACGCGCAGCTGGAAATCGGTGCCCCGCAAATCCAGTTCCAGATCGAACGCGGTGCGGCGGCCGACAAAGTATTCGGCAAGCTGGTCAGTCAGGTCGGTGAACAGGGTGGGGTCTTCCCGGATCTCGGGGTCGTCCGGGTCCAGTTGGCGGGCCAGGGCGTGGGCGCGGGTGTGGTATTCCCAGGCGCGGGGCAGAAAATCCAGATGAGCCAGACCATCCGGCCCGGACACGGCCAGCAGGGGATCCACCGCGGTTCTCAGCAGAGCGTAACACACCATACAGGGTCGCCTCTTTCGACGTGGGTGCGCGCATCATATCAGATCCACGGGCCGAATTGGTATGGCGATATTGGCTGTGCCCTTGAATTTGCAGAAAACCACTGGCCACAAGTCCTGTTTTCGGCGATGCTGGTCTACAAATCCGTTCCGAAAGCTGTCACAAAAGGCAGCCGGCAATTCTATGTATGAACAGGAGGTGAGCATGGGCCCGCATCCCGACCACGGCGCGCGACAGGACAAACAGCCCAGCTCTCTCCTGACTGTCGCCGAGCTGGAAAGTGTCCGCCGGCGGGAACCGCAGGCCCTGGGCCGGCTCTTCGATGCCTATTTCGGGCGCATCTACAGTTTGGCCTATCGGATGATGGGTCAGGAAGCTACGGCCCAGGACATCACCCAGGAAGTCTTCCTGCGGGTGCACAAGGCCGCCCATCAACTGGACGTCAACCGGGATCCGGCGCCGTGGCTGCTGACGATCACGACCAATCTGTGCCGCGAAAAATGGCGTTCCAAGCAGGGGCGCCAGGACAAGCAGACGTTGTCCCTGAACGACAAGCCGGAGCACACGGAGCGCGTGGCGGCGACGGCTGCGACACCGGAACAGGAAGCGGTGGCGGCTGACCAGAGTCGGCTGTTGACCGCGGCTCTGGATCGCCTGCCGGAGGCCATGCGCGTGGTGGTGCTGCTGCACGATATGCAGGGGCTGCCCCACGATGAGATTGCGGGCATGATCGGCGAAGAAGCGCCGGCCGTGCGCAAACGTTATTCACGGGCCCTGGGCAAGCTGAGGGAGCTGCTCGCGGACCACAGACCGGACGTGTTGGAATGAGCGAGCGCGATAACATGGACCTCACACCCGAGGAGCGGCAACTGCAGGACGCAGTACGCGGCCTGGGTGAGGTGCGCGCCGATGACGCCTTCCGTGAGAAGCTGCGTCAGCAGTTCATGTCCGGTGAGATCGACGCAGAAGGGCCATCCACGGAGTCGGCCGGCGAGCCCGTCGCGGAAGACAACATTGTCGAAATGCCCCGTCGCCGTCACGGCGGCCGCTGGGGGGCCCTGATCGCCGTGGCGGCCGCCCTGGCCATCATTTTCCTGAACCAGGGCGCGGCTACCTGGGAGCTGCAGAACGTGCGCGGCCAGGGCACACTGGCCATAAACGGCCAGGAAGTGTCCGCCACCGATCGGGACGCCGTGGCCGCGCTGATTGCGCCGCAGATGCACCTGGTCGCGCCCGAAGGCGTGGAACTCGACGTCGTGTTGGGCAAAGTGATGGTTGTTGGTGTGGCCGGTCCGGTCGACGCGGTCATGCCTGACCTGCCCGAGGGGGATCCGCGGGTTTTCCAGGTCACCGTCAATACTGGTGAATTCCGCATCAAGACCGGCCCGGATTTCCCCGGCAGCCAGGCGCTGCTGCTGACCACCGAAGGTCGCGTCGAGATCACCGGCACCAGCGTCGCCGTGTTCAAGAACGCCGACCTGACCTGCGTCTGCGTGCTCGAGGGAACGGCCCTGATCGGCAAGGACGGCGACAATCTGGACGCCATCCCGGCCGGTCAGCGCAAGGTGATGTTCGCCGACGGCAGCGATCCCCTGATCACGACCATCGAACCGGGCCACAAGCACGGCCTGCTCGAGTTCGAAGCCTTCAATCAGGGCATCTTCAAGTAGCGTTCCGCGCGAACCGCTGCCGTATGACGATATCCGCGACCACGATCACCAGAATCAGCACCAGCAGGATCCAGAAGAATTCCTCGGTCAGGGCCGCCACCACGAAAGTCAGGGCCTGGATGCCGCCGAGGATGGCCAGCCGCGGGCGAAAGTGGACGCCGGCCAGGGTTGTCGTCAGGGCCAGCATGAGCAGGGCCATCATGCCGCTGGTGGTGGGGGTCAGGGCTTCGGCGTTCTGCAGAAAGAAGATCAGCAGCAGTCCGACGATCAGGGCGGTCCAGTGGAAGACCTGCCGGGTGAGGTGCCCGCGCGCGGTTTCGCCGGCCTCGGCGGCCGCCCGCCAGGCCAGGGCGATGCTCACGCCGCCGCTGACCACGGACATGGCTACCCAGTACCAGAGGCCGTACTTGACCGAGTAGTCCATGATCGCCACGCCGCCGATGGACAAGACGACCAGGAAAATGAAGATATTGCGGCTCATGCCCGGCGTTGGATGCCGCGCGTCGGAACTGGTCTTGAGATCCATGAAATCCCCTTCTTGGACAGGATGGTTGTCAACTGGTCAATGGGGGCACGGGCAAGGGTTTGCCCTGGCCATCCACATGCACATACGTCACCTCGGCCCGGGTCACCGCGACGGTCTCCCCACTGGCGCGGCGATCGGCTTCGACGGCAACCTGGACCCGCAGCGAGGTCCGGCCCACCTCCACGACTTCGGCGTAAAAACTGACCAGATCCCCGACCTCGACCGGTTGGTGAAAGACCACCTGGTCCATCGCCACGGTCACAACCTGGCGGCAGCCGCGGCGAATGGCGGCCACGGCGCCGGCCTGATCGATATGGCTGAGAATCACGCCGCCGAAGATGGTGCCGTGGTGGTTGGTATCGCGGGGCATCATCAGGACCCGGATCGCCGCTTCGTGTTCGTGATCAGCCATGGGGCACCTTTCGTGGGGCGGAGTTGGGCGGTCATGATAACCCAGTTCCGGCTGGCCGGCATCCTGAATGAATGAAAACGTCTTTCGAATTCAAGATCTCCTGGTATACTGTCATCCGAACCACGAACTCGAAATCCACCGGGAGAAGCCAATGAATAAACTGACCCAGAGTCTCGTTCTGCTTGCACTGCTGGCCGGTACGGCCACGGCCCAGGTCCCCGACAAGTTCACCAACCTGAAAGTCCTGCCCCAAGATATCGGCAAGCGGGAGTTGATGGGCGTCATGCAGTCCTTCACCATGGGGCTGGGCGCCCGTTGCAGCGACTGCCACGAGATGAAGGTGCCGGGCGATTTCTCCAGCTTCGACTGGGCCAGCGACAAGCGGCCCAACAAGGATGTGGCCCGCGGCATGATGCAGATGGTGCAGGAGATCAACAGCAACCTGCTGCCGGCCGCCACCAAGGAGCATGATTTCCAGGTACGCTGCGTGACTTGCCACCGTGGTTTGCACAACCCCCGCACCCTGGACAACGTGCTGCTGAAGGTTGTCGCCAAGGATGGTGCGCCAGCCGGCGAGGACCGCTATCGTGAACTGCGCAAGACCTACTACGGCGCCGGCGCCTACGACTTCCGGCCGTCGACACTGGCAACCGTCGCCGAGACACTGGCCCAGGAAAAGGGGGACCTGGCGGGGGGCCGCCGGATGGTCCTGTTGAATCTGGAAATGAACCCGGACCACGTCAACAGCTACCTGATGCTGGCCCAGATGGATCTGGCCGCCGGTGACAAGGCCGCTGCCCGCACGAGCATTGACAAGGCTCTGGCCCTCGATCCGGACAGCCGACACGCCAAGCGCCTGCTGAAACAACTCGACGAATAGGATTTGCCTGTGCGTATCGAGCCCCGTCTCAAATGGAGTGCCGCCCTGGGGGTGGCACTCCTGCTGGGTGCCCAACTGGTGCCGGTCGACCGGACCAATCCGCCGGTGCAGTCGACCGTGGCGGCCCCGGCTGCGGTCAGGACGATTCTGGTCAAGGCCTGCTTCGACTGCCATTCCAATGAAACGCGGTGGCCCTGGTACAGCCGGATCGCACCGATCTCGTGGTGGACGGCCGGTCATGTGCGTGAAGGGCGCAAGGATTTGAACTTTTCGATCTGGCCGACCTTCGATTTCACCAGCCAGGATCTGATCCTGCGCGAGATAGAAAAGCAGATCAGCACTGATGCCATGCCGCCGCGAGGCTATCGCCTGGGCCATCCGGAGGCGCGGCTGACGGATGCCGAACGACAAACGCTGCTGGCCTGGACCCGTGAGGGCCAACAGGAGGAGGAGATCCAGTGGTAGTGATTGCCGCGGCACTTCCGGAGTGGTAGGGTTTCCCCGCCGAGGGGCAACAATCAAGGCGCGACCCCTCCGAAAGTCTGCACCCAGAAGGATTTCCGTATGCGCGCGTTTCTCCCTCGCCTGCTTCTGGCGGCTGCTGCAATGGTGGCCTGTTCCGGCTCGGCAAATGCCCAGCAGTACCATTTTCGCACCTACAATGAGTTGGACGGCCTGCTGAGCAGCAAGGTGCTTGATCTCTGCCAGGACCAGGACGGCAGCCTGTGGTTTGCCACGGCCCGTGGGCTGTCGCGCTACGACAGCACGGACTGGACCGATGCCGGCCCCCGCGGCAAGACACCCACCATGTCGCACCAGTTTGTCGGACGCGATGGAGCCGGCAGGATCTGGACGGTCTGCCGCGACGACGCGTGGCGTATCTTTGTGCGCGAGGCGGAGTCGTGGCGGGAGATGCCCTCGCCCGGTGAACCATTTGTTCGCTCGCCGATCATCGCGACCGTGCTCGGCGAGAGGACGCCAGGGAAGACCTTTCTTGCCATCGCCAACACCGGCGGCTCCGTGGCCATCTATGCGGAGGGCCGCTGGTTGTTGCTGAAGGTGGGCGAAGGCCGCGCCTTCCTGTCTTCCATGGCTTTTGTTGACGGCCGTGTCGTCGTGGCCACCGCACAGGGCCTGTTCACGATTGATCCGACGGACTGGAAAGTGCGCCGGACAGCCATCACGGGCCCTGTCCACGCTGTTTGCCGGGCGTTTGCCGGTGCCGGGCTGTTCGTCCTGGGCGATGACTGGATCGGGGCGGGCACCGTCGGCGATATCAGGCTTGTGGCGGAAAACCTGCCCTTGGATTTCAACGTGCCCAGTTGGGGCGCTACTGCCCTGGCCGACCCGTCTGGCGGCCTGTACTTCGGCGATCTCGGGCAGGTCTACTTTTTTCATCCGCGGTATGGCCTGGAATTGCTCTCGAAAGACAACGGTTTGCAGTCCAGCGGCGTGACCGGGTTTTTTCTGGACCGTGAGGGCAACGTCTGGGTGGGCGGTCTGCGCGGTGTCAGCAAACTGGCCAACCGCAGCATGGCCGGCTACGACAGCCGGCA
>JAJRWA010000010.1 GCA_024277025.1 Candidatus Krumholzibacteriota bacterium
CCTTTTTGTAGGTATTAAGGTTATAGCACACCGATTTGGGGCAGAACACCGTTTTTCGGCTGTTTTGCCCCATTGTTTTCTGTTGTAACTTGTTGGGATTATTGGGTTAGCTTATACTGGGGCAGGCTCTAGGTTAGGCCCGGCCGCAGCCTGGATCGGCGCCAGAATTTCGGACAAGTCCCCCGGACTCAGCTTGGCCGCTCAGCCGGCGCTCTTGGCAAAGCGCGTCAGGGCAACGCGTTCATCAAACGACATATTCACCTCCCCGGATAGTCTACCCAAGTGCAAGACATCAGTCTGAGTCAGGAAATTGTCAACCTGTTGGTAGGCCCGAAGCGTCTCCCAGGCCCGCGAAGTAGTCGGCATAGGAACGATCGACACCTCTGATGTGGTGCACAATCCAATCACCCAGGTACATGAAGAGGTCCAGGGTTGTGGCCAGAGGATTCTCTTCAATCTCGTTGGTGAGTTTCTCGATCTTGGCAATAAAAAAGCCGTGGATCCTGCGGTGGGTTTCCAGATCCGGATAGGCCATTTTTGCCATGTACTGCTCTTCCTCCTGGAAGTGGATAGAGGCATAGGACTTCAAACCGGCCAAGGCGTCGATGACATCGCCGATACGGTAGCACTCGATCGCCAGATGGATGCTGTTGATCAGGTTGATCAGATACCGGTGCTGACTGTCGATTCCTTCGTTTCCGACCGAAAGACTGGTATCCCAGACCAATGCACCAGGCACATCCGCCAACGTGGCCGTCCCAAGGGTGGGAGCAACGGATTTGTCAAAGGAATCGAGGTACTTGGATTTGATGGCCAGGATATCGGCCAGGCCGGCCGTGAATGCCGAGACCACATGGGGGTCGAAGTGGGTGCCGGTGTTGTCTTTGATGAAGGCGAGAGCCTTCTTCATGGGCCATGGTTCCTTGTAGGGCCGTCTTGTCGTCAAGGCGTCGAAGACGTCAGCCAAAGCACAGATTCGGCCAAAGAGAGGAATAGTCTCACCGCTGAGACCGTTGGGATACCCGCTGCCATCCCATTTCTCGTGGTGCGAAATGGCGATCTCCCGGCCGGCGCGGATCAGCTCGTGATCTCCGGCCAGGATGTTGGCCCCGATAGTCGTGTGACCCTGGATCATCTCAAACTCTGCTGGGGTGAGGCGACCTTTCTTGAGCAGCACGTCATCCGGGATGCCCACTTTGCCGATGTCGTGCAGGGGTGCTGCCCGCCCCAGAAGCCCGAGTTCGTGTTTGTCCAAACCATAGTGGATGCCAATGACCACCGCATATTCACTCATGCGCCTGATGTGGGCTCCGGTCTCGTTGTCCCGGTACTCCGAGGCGGCAACAAGCTTCTCGGTGATGTCCTGCTGTGCCTTGGCCAGCCGGATGCGATTAATTCTTGAGCTCAGCTGCAAGTTGCGGTTGATGATGATGTTCGACAGCGTTGTGCCCAGTCCGTCGAGGAACACGAGCTCGTTCGGTTGGGGCGTGTGGCCGGGGTCGAGGTAGAGGACCAGGACTCCGATGACCTCCTGCTCCTTGCCGAGCAGAGGCACGTTGTAGTGGCCGTGTTCTGTCATGTCAGCACAGGTCGTGTGGTGATCGGCATCGACGCAGCCCTTGAACAGGATCTCCTTCCGGTCGGCTGCCTGTCCGCACAGGCAGCGGCCGAACGCCACTTTCGAGCATTTCCGGGTGAGCTCCGAGCCGAGCTCGTGCTGCACCACAAGAATGAGCTCGCGATCGTTGTTCGCCACGAAAATGGCCCCCTTGTTCTGGGCGCCTAACCAGGAGAGAGAAATGATGACATCAAGAATGTGTTCCAACTGCGCCTGAAAACTGATGGGTTCCAGTGAAATCCTGAGGATTTCGGAGATAGCGTGCAACAGCTCGTGCTCCACCACGGTGGGCGGGGACGGTGCTTCAATGGGCGAGACAGGCATCTGGTCAGGACCCTTCACTGGGGGGTGCTCAGTATAAGTAGCAATCATTGCACTGGTTCGGGTGCCAAGGCGCAAACTTGAGGACAATCCCCACCTGTCCGCTGTTTACCTGCCTTTGCCTTCCACCTTGGCCCAACTGTCACGCAGGGTCGTGGTCCGGTTCCAGACCGGGGCGCCTGGCTTTGATTCCTCGCTGTCCACGCAGAAATACCCCTGCCGCATGAACTGGCAGCGATAGCCGGTGTCCTTGTCGCCGAGACTGGGTTCCAGCTTGGCCTGTACCGTCTCCAGCGAATCAGGATTCAGGTTGGCGATATAGTCGCCGCCTTCGTCCGGGAATGGCTCCTTGAACAAGTTGTCGTAGAGCCTGACCTCGGCCTCCACCGCATGGGCCACCGAGACCCAGTGCAACGTGCCTTTGACCTTGCGGCCATCCGGCGAATCGCCGCCACGGGTGGCCGGGTCGTAGGTGCAACGCAGTTCGATGGGGTTGCCTTCGTCGTCTTTGATCACCTCGTCACAGGTGGATGAAATAGGCGTGCTTCAGGCGCACCTCACTGCCCAGCTTGAGCCGGAAGAATTTGCGCGGCGCCTCTTCGCGGAAATCACTCTGCTCGATGTAGATCTCCCGCGAGAACGGCACCAATCGCGTGCCCGCGCCCTCATCTCCCGGATTGTTCACGCACTCGATGTCCTAGACCTGACCTTCGGGGTATTTGGTGATCACAACCTTCAGGGGCCGCAGCACCGCCATCACACGGTCGGCCGTCTGGTTCAGCTCGTCGCGGATTGCCCACTTCAACAAGTCCAGATCCACGATGGAATCGCGCTTGGCCACGCCGATCCGGTCGTTGAATTTCCTGATCGACTCGGGTGTGTAACCCAGCCGCCGCAAACCACTGATCGTCGGCATACGCGGGTCGTCCCAACCGCTGACCAGATTCTCCTGCACCAGACGCAACAGCTTGCGCTTGCTCATCACGGGGAATAGTAAGAACGACAGCAAGTTATGCATTCTTGGGTTGACATGTTCAAAAGCAACAGTCAGACTATGATTTAGTAGTTCACATAGCCTGCCTCTGATATCAGATGCGATAAGGCATATGAATTTCTCGTCCATATTTGCAGACGGCTACCTCTATATATTGCGCCGTCGAATGAATCGGAAACCTTCTGGAGGATCAAATGTTGAAACGTAGTTTTTTCGCTGTTGCGGTTCTGTCTGTGTTCGTTGCTCTTTTTCTCGGATGTTCCGAGTCATCGACTACAACACCTGCTGACCCTGTTCTTTCGGTCCAAGACGGAATTATTGATCTTGAAAGCCAAAACTTCGGCCTCTATTACGAAGCTGGCGACGTCAAAGCTGGTGCTCCGACCTATGATATTGGAGAAATCCACAACAGAATTATGCATGAACTCAACGTCGAATTCGAATTCCCGGTTATCGACAATCCTGCAAAGGCAGTACTTGTTGACGTCAGAGCAAGTGCAAAAAATCACCTATTGGCTGAGTTTCCCACCATTACCAGTGTGCAATACGATGAACTGGTCACCACGGTTGAACAATACCAAACCAATGGTATATTTGACCTAACGGCAGTTCTCACCGGACCAGAGTATACGTGGTGGAACGGTTTAGAGAATCACTGCTCAGGTGCAACTACTTCCAGCGAAATCGAACAACGAGTAATTGAGTACGGGTCTGAGAACGGTCTTCCGCTACCCGGTACTTGCTTGGCATATGGGCTTGATGTTCTCATTCATTCCTCTGAATTCTGGTACGATGAAGTTGCTACTCCAAATAAAATCAACTTCTTCGGGGGCGTCATGGCCGATGCTGGCGGGGCAGTTGTCGGGTTTAGAATTTCTAAGTGGGCACTGTGGGCCGGAATGGGTGGTGCCGGTGTGATTTTGGGCGGTACTGCGATTGGCGCGATTTTTGGTAGTGTTGGATACTGCATGGGCTGAATTGGCCACGTTGGGTGTGGTTTTGAACCCCACACCCAACAAAGAACCTATCTGGACGAAGGAGATTACATTGTTTGCAGACATCCAACCCGTTGGCATTTCGTTGGTTTGGCTTACTGTACTTTTTTTCGTTTCTGTCTATATGGAGATCCTATCAAGAAAGACAACAAAGAAGCCAAACCTTTGGGTACCCTTTGTGCTCTTCAAAAGAATTGCAATTGTTGTTGCAGTCGTGGGTGGAATCATATCTACTGGTCTATTCTGGGCTCCCAGCGGCATTGGAACTGAGCTTTTTATTTCGTCTCTTGTTGCCGGAAGCATATTTAAGTCTATTGGTGATTCGCTGGCAAACCTTGGCAGCGGATCGCAGACTCCGGGTCAGTCACCTTCCGGTCAGCCTCAGACGTTCCCTCGCAAAGAGCGGCCAGTTCCTCCACGACAGTGAAACTGGCGTCGGCCGCAGTAAATAAGAGCGGTTCATACTTGCCAGTTTTCCGGCGCCATCCGGTGGGAATGATAAACACAAGCACCGGCACCAGGGACAGTACAATCAGGGTCCAGCTCAACAAAGACGCTCGCACCGGCACCCAAGCCACGACCAGGAACGGCACCGGCAGGACCAGCGCGGCCAGCAGCGAACGCCGGGCCGCGGTTCTTTCGTGTTCACGCACGGAAACCAGACGCACCCAAAGCAGCAGCGCCAGGATGAGGGCGGCGATCAGGCTGAGAACTGCGGGCATGGGCCACCACCTGGTTGAAAGGTCCGGGAGTAAGTCGCATCCCGGTTCAAAGCCAATACAAATCCCCCACCACCAACACCAGCAGCACCATCCCCACCCAGGAGTTGATTTCGAAAAAGGCCTTGTCGATCCGGCGCAAATCGCCCCCGCGCACGATCCGCTGCTCCCAGACCAGCAGTCCGGCCATGATCCCCACGCCCACAAAAGAAACCGGCCCCAGCAACCCGGCCTGGTCAAAGGCCAGGATCATCAGCACCACAGCCAGGGCGTGAAACACCCGCGAGACCACCAGCGCCCGCGCCACACCCAGCCGCGAGGCCAGTGAGTGCAGCCCCACCTCGCGGTCGTACTCCACATCCTGGCAGGCGTAAATCGTATCGAAGCCCGCCACCCAGAACATCACGGCCGCACTCAGCAACAGGGGGAAAGGCGCGAACGAACCGGTCACCGCCAGCCAGGCGCCCACCGGGGCGATGCCCAGCCCCAAACCCAACACCAGATGGGCCAGCGGCGAAAAACGCTTCATGTACGAGTAGCCCAGCACCACGATCAGGGCCACGGGGCTCAGGTAGAAACACAGGGGATTGAGCATCCAGGCCGCCAGCATCAACAGCCCCGCCGCCAGGACGACAAACACGCCGGCACCAGCCACGGACACCGCCCCGGCCGGGATGTGACGATCGGCGGTGCGTGGGTTGGCCGCGTCGATCTTCCAGTCCACCAGCCGGTTGAAGGCCATGGCGGCACTGCGCGCGCCGACCATCGCCACCAGCACCCACAGCAGGGTGGCCCACTCCGGATGCCCGCCCGCTGCCACCAGCAGCGAAATCAGGGCAAACGGCAACGCAAAAATCGTGTGCTCGAACTTGATCAACGAGAGGTAGCGACCGACGAGGCTCATTCGACCCCGCCCCAGCGGCGGCTGAGATCCACTTCCACATCCAAGTGGTCACAGATCCGCTGCACCATGAAGTCGACCAGATCACCGGGCGACGTGGGCTGATTATAGAAGCCGGGCATGGCCGGCATCACCGTCACGCCCCAGCTGCTCAGCCGCGCCAGGTTCTCCAACCCGCCCGTCGACAGCGGCGTCTCACGCGGAACGATAATCAACTGGCGGCGTTCCTTCAGTGAGACCTCCGCCGCCCGCAGCAGCAGCGTCTCGCTGGTCCCCGCGACCAGGCGGCCTATGGTGCCCATGCTGCACGGCACAATCACCATCGCGCCAACCCGGGCCGATCCACTGGCCATGGGCGCGCCGAAGTCCTCCCGTTCCCAGGTTTCCAGTTTGCCCGGACCCAGCAGACGCAGGCGCTCGACTATCCCCTCGGCCGGGTGGTTCATCTCCGACGGTGCCGTCTGCTCGACCGCACGGCTGAGCATCAGGTTCACGTCCCGGCCCGCGTTCAGCAGCACATCGACCAGTCGCACGCCGTAGACCAGACCGCTCGCGCCGGTCCAGGCCACGCTGATCGGCAGTTTCTCACTCACTTGGCTGTCCTTCCGCCGACGATGTGGGCGATGCCGAAGGTCTGTCGCTCAATGAAGACCTACTCGAAACCGAATTCGGCCAGCAGGCCGGCAAACTCGTCCGGCGTCAGGAATTCACCCATGCTGCTGGGCAGATAGCTGTAGGCGGCGCTGTCCCGGCCCACCAGCTTGCCGACGGCCGGGATGACCGTGTTCAAACCGAAGCGGATCACACCCGGCACGCCCCGGCCCTCACCCTGGGCGGCCGGATCGTCGCGATAGAATTCCAGCACCATCAGTTGCCCACCCGGCCGCAGCACGCGGACGATCTCGGCCAGGCCGCGCCGCACGTCGGCAAAATTGCGCACGCCGAAACCCACCGTCACCGCGTCGACCTTGTTCTCGCCGAAGGGCAGGTTCATGGCGTCGGCGGCGCTCAGTTGCAGCTGTTCCGCACCGGACTTGCCCCGCGCGCCCAACAGCATCTCGGGGCAGAAGTCGGCCGCGATCCAGGTCCGGCCCTTGCCGCCGTTGACCGCGGCCAAAGCCAGGTCACCGGTGCCGGCGCACAGGTCGAGCACTTCCCAGGCGTCCGGATCCAGGCGCGCGACCACATGATCGCGCCAGGCCTTGTCCCGGTTCAGACTCAGCAGGTGGTTCATGAAGTCGTAGACGCCGCTGATGCGGGCGAACATGGAACGCACTTCGCGGCCGTGGGCGGCGCTGTCCTGCACGGCCCAGGTGCCGGTCTCGCGGCCGTGCAGCTTTTTGAATTCCGGTGAATCGGCCACCATTAGCGACCGCCCCGCAACCGGCCCAGCAGGTCGGCCCACCTGGTCTCCACGTCGGCTTTCACCTGCGGGTCCATCGCCACCAGGTCCGGCCACTCGCGTTCGTAGCCGGCCTCGCCCTTGATCTTGCGCGTGCCATCGATGCCCATCTTGCCGCCGAAGCAGGCCAGATTCGTCGCGTGGTCGAGCTGATCGACCGGTCCCTCGCTGAAGAACACGTCCCGGGCCGGATCCAGCGAACCGGTCACCCGCCAGATCACCTCGTTCGGATCGTGCACGTTCACATCTTCGTCAACGACGATCACCGTCTTGGTGAACATGATCTGCCCCGTGCCCCACAACGCCTGGCACACCTTGCGCGCGTGGCCCGGATACCGCTTGCGGATACTGATGATCACCAGGTTGTGGAAACAGGCGGACACCGGCAGGTGGTAGTCGACGACCTCGGGCAACGGCACCTTCAACAGCGGCAGGAACAAACGCTCGGTCGCCAGCCCCAGCCAGCCATCCTCCATGGGCGGCCGTCCCACCATCGTCGTCAGGTAGATCGGATCGCGCCGGCTGGTGATGGCCGTCACGTGAAAAACGGGGAACTCCTCGGCCAGACTGTACCAGCCCGTGTGGTCCCCGAAGTCGCCTTCGATCCGGCGCTCGCCCGGTGCCACATAGCCTTCAATGATGAAGTCGGCGTCGGCCGGCACTTCCAGATCGTTGGTCACCGCCCGGCACATCCGGATCGGCGCCCCGGTCAGGAAACCCGCGAACAGGGCTTCGTCGATATCCGGCGGCAGGGGCGCCGTAGCGGCGTAGGTCAAAACCGGCGGTCCCCCGATGGCCACGCACACCGGCATGCGCTCGTTTTTTTGTTCATACTCGGCGTAGTGGGCAGCGCCCGTCTTGTGGATCTGCCAGTGCATGCCCGTGGTCCGGCCATCGAAGACCTGCATCCGGTACATGCCGATGTTGCGGCGGCCGTTGGCCGGATTGCGCGTGATCACCAGCGGGGTGGTGATGTAGGGGCCGCCGTCCTGCGGCCAGGTCGTCAGCACGGGCATCAGGTCGAGCAGGCCACGTTGCGCCAAATCTTCACCCTGGACGATGACTTCCTGGCAAGGGCCCCGGCCCACGGATTTGGGCGTGGCGCTGCCCCATTCCTTGAGCTTGCCCAACATCCGGATCTTTTCCCACAGACCCTCGGGCGGGCCCATTTTCAGGGGCTCCTCGATCCTGGCCACCGCTACACCGATGGTGTTGCCGCCCAGGGCCCAGGCCATGCGCTGCTCGCTGGCGAACAGGTTGATCAGCAGGGGGACCGGCTTGCCGTCGGCTGTGTGGGCCTGCTCGGTCCGACCCACTCCGGCGCTGTACTTGCCGGGCTGCGGATTCTCGAAGAGCAGGGCGGGGTTCTCGCCGTTCTTGACGAATCGGTCGGCGATCTCGGTCACTTCCAGCACCGGATCGACCGGCTCGGAGATCCGGATCAGCTCGCCTTTCTCCTCGAGGAAACGCACGAAGTCATGCAGACTTCGGCCTGGGATGCCGTCGGATCGGGAGTTGGCCATGTTGGTCCTGTCGGGTCGGGCAAATTGAAAAATCCTCTGCGGGGAAGTTAGCATTGGGCCGGGACCGCGGCAAGAGATCTGCCGGGGCGAAGCGGGCCGTAGAGCTTCACCCCCGCCGGTCGTCTACCCGGCCGCCACCGACACCCGCCGCATGTCGTCGCCCAGCAGGGCCAGACGCGGCTCAAGTTCCGGATTCAGCTCGCCGTCCTCGCTCCAGTCCGCAGACGAAACGTAGACGAAGCGCGGCACGATCACCGACCGGAAATCCAGCATCAGATGATTGGCCAGACCCATGACCGACATGTAACTGCCCTGGCCGCCAGCCGCGCAGATGAAGGCCACGACCTTCTCGTCGAAGCTGTGGCCCATCAACTCCACCAGATTCTTGGCCGCCGCGTTCACGTCGAAACAATAAATAGGCACGGCCAGCACCACATGGCTCGCCCGTTCGATGATGCCCTTGAGGTGGGCCACATGCGGATGGTCCCAGCAGCCGGGCGCACCGGCCGGCGGCAGGTCGTGCTCGCGCAGGTCGGCCGTCTCGACCGTCACGCCGCGTTCGAGCAGGACGGCGGCCAATTTGCCGGCCAGGATCTGGGACTTGGACTCGGGGTTCAGGCTGGTGCCGATGATCGCAACATTCTTCATGGTTTATGACTCTCCGGAGACGGGTAAAACAGCAAAGTAAGATTCCAGGATAGCCACAAAACCGCCCGCCGGCCGGTCAGAGCTTCAACCCCGGCCCCGGCTTGCGCACCATCACTTTCACCTCGCCCCGCATCCAGGCGATCTCGTAGTTGTTGTCCAGCTCCTGTAACAGCAGCGGCAAGTCCTTCTGCGGCAACGTCGTGTTGATCTCGTGCATCCAGGCTCCGAGCACGATCACCGTCGGCGCCTTGGTCAAAATGGCCTTCAGCAGGATCTCCTTGCCCGCCACATGGTATTCGATCTTCTGGTTCAACGGCAGCTGCTCCGACACGCCCAGCGCGAAGTGGTTCTCCATGCCGGGCACGAACCGACGCCCGCTCTCGAACACATAGCCGGACCAGAAGGCCAGCACGATGCTGTCCGGTTCGGTGCGCGACTCGATGGCCGCCGTGACCTCGGCCAGATGATCCGGACTCCAGACCTCGTCCCAGTCCATGCCCGTGTGGCGCACCTGCAGATCGACCACCGACAGGACCGCGCCCAGGACCAGCACTCCGCTCACCAGGGTCGCCGGCCGGCCGAAACGGCGGGCCAGATCGACCAGTCCCAGCACCGCCAACGGCGCCAACATCGGCGACAACGGGCTGGTGAAGTACTGCTGGTAGACCGGATCCGGCACCAGGCACACCGCCGTATGGACCACCGCGCCGAGGCCCGCCACCACCGCCAGCGGGCGCAACGCCGCCGTCGGCCCATCCAGCGACCGCCGCACCGACAGCCAGCCCACAATTGCCAGCACGACCAGCAGCAGCATGTACGGATTCAAGAGCAGAGACCGGCCCAACTGCAGCAGGGCGGCCACCACCCGCGGCACACCCTCGCCCCCGGTGCCGTGCAGCGGGCTGAAGCGCAGTTGGTGGTAACGCAGATTGTTGAACAGGAAGCGTTCCGGGTCGTTCAGCAGAAACCGGAAGGCGGGCACCAGGCCCAGCAGCAGTCCCGCGCCGGCCGCCGCCACCGAGCCGGGCGAAAGACCGACCCGCGGCTGTCGCCAGCGGACCCAAAGCAGAGCCACAAAAAGCGAGCCCGCCAAGGGCAGGTACAGCAGCCGGATATCGACCGTCAGGCCGGCGGCCAGCCCGGCCAGCAGGAACCACACCAGGCGCCGCGTGTGGAATCCCCGATCCACGGCCCACAGCGAGGCAAACACGCCCAGGTTGGTCAAGGCATAGGTCTTGACCGTCACATTCCACGACACCAGATACGGATTGAGGGCCACCAGCAGCAAGCCACCGACGACAAACATGGGACGGGTGCCGAACCGCTCCCGCAGAAACAGCCCCCAAAGCAGCAGCGCCAGTGCCGAACAGAGTACCGACAGCAGACGCATATCAACCAGGGACGAGCCGACCAGCTTGTAGAATGGCGCGTACACATAGGGCAGCAGGGGCATCTGGGGGTAGAAGAAATCTTCATAGGGTGTCTGGCCGGCGGCCACCAGACGAGCAGCCGTCGCGTAGTAGCCCTCGTCGCCGTCCAGAGGACGAATCCGGCTGAAAGCGCCCAGGGCCAGCGGATAAAGCGTCAGCACCAGAACGAAAACGACAAGCAGGCGTTTGCGGCTCATTGGGCCCTTTCCAGGCAATCCGGGCAGTATTGCACAATAACTTTCAAGGTCACGACATTTCCACCGACATTAAAGAACAATCGCCCTGTTGATTAAAGTGTCCAGCAAGGGAATTCGCCAGTGAACTTGTCCGACAACTCCATTATCGCCGAAATCAAGGCCTCCGGTCGACTGCCGTCTCCCACGGGCGTCGCCCTGACCATTCTCGAACTGACCCGCGATCCCCAGGCCAACATCGATGAAATGGCCAAGATCCTGCACGGGGACCCCTCGCTATCCGGCCAGATCATCAAGTACGCCAACAGCGCCGCCGCGGGCAACCGCAATCCGGTCGCCTCGATCAACGACGCGCTGGTGCGCCTGGGCATGCGCATGGTGCGGCAACTGTGCCTCGGATTTTCGATTCTGTCGAACACTCAGTCCGACCAGTGCGGCGGATTCGACTATGACGATTTCTGGGGACGGTCGCTGGCCATGGCTTCCAGTTGCCAGACGCTGGCCCGGACCATGGGCACCGTCAACCCGGATGAGGGCTTCACCTGCGGCCTGCTGGCCGAAATCGGCAGCCTGGCCCTGGCCAGTGTCTATCCCGAAAAGTACACCGAGATCATGCAAACCTGGAACCACGGCGCGCGGCAGCACCTGATCCAGCTCGAGGACGAAGTGCTTTCGGTCAATCGCAATCAGGTGACGGCCTATCTCTTCGAGGACTGGGGTTTGCCTGATTTCTATCCCAAGGCCGTCCTCAACAAGGACGACACCGGCTGGGCGGATCTCAGCAAGTCGCCCCCCGCGAGCGAGGAATACGCCAAGTTGGCCAACCTCTTGTTCGCCGGCAATCTGGCCGCCGACATCTGCATGGAAACCGGCCGTGAACGCGAGTGGCGCGTGCTGGACTTCATGAACTTCGCCCGGCTCTTTCACCTGGGCGACGAGGAATTCGTCGACATCTACGATGAGATTCTCGAGGAGTGGGGCCGCATGGGCAGAGTCCTGGACGTGGTCACCGGGCAGGTGCCCTCCATGGCCAAAATGCTGCGCAAGGCGCGCCAGCAGGACAGTGGCACCCCGCGCGACGTCATCGACGACCGGCATGCGCCGGTTCACGCCGGCATCGAACCGGCCCGGGAAGAGCCTCTCAACGATGACGAGGAGCCCACCGGGCTGCAGATCCTGGTGGCGACCGACTGCCCGCTGCACAAGAAGATCCTGTCCAAGAAGCTGGGCGACGAGGGCCACGACGTCGTCTGTGCCGACGATGGGCGGCAGGCCCTCGAAATGGCCGTCGAGCTCGTGCCCCAGATCATCATCTCGGACTGGATGATGCCCGAAATGGACGGGCTGGAGTTGTGCCGCACCCTGCGTTCGTCGCCCCAGCTGTCCCACATCCACTTCCTGATCATGACCACACACGACACCAACGAACAGCTGGTCGAGGCCTTTGACGCGGGCATCAACTACTACCTGATCAAACCGCTGAACCATCACATCCTGTCCGCGCTGCTGCGCGGGGCGGCCCGCGAGGTGACCAACCGCGAGGAAGTTCAGCGGCAGAAGGAAGAATTGCGCCGGACCAACGCGGAAGTCAGCATCACCAACCGCATGCTCAAGACCATGGCCCTGGAGGACCAGCTGACCCAACTGCCCAATCGCCGGGCGGGGCTCGACGGGCTGGACAAGGCCTGGTCCAAAGCCGTACGCGACGACGAACCGCTGCTGGTGATGATCATGGATATCGACCACTTCAAGAAGGTCAACGACAACTACGGACACGACGCCGGCGACGAGGTGCTGAAGGCGACGGCCGCCGCCATGAAGAATGCCATTCGGGACTACGACGAGATCTGCCGTTTCGGCGGCGAGGAATTCCTGGTGGTTTGCCCGGGAGCGGGCGTCGATGTGGCGGCCCAGGTAGGCAACCGGATTCGCCAGGCCGTCGAGAAGAACCTGCTGGACACGCCCGAGTTCAAGGGCGGCGTGACGATCTCCATTGGCGCGGCCGTGCGCGAGGCCGATACGCCCTCGCCTAAGGACTTGATCAAACTGGCCGACGAGGCGCTCTACGCCGCCAAGGAAGCAGGACGCAACAAGGTGTGCATCTTCTCCCGGCAACCGGCCACACCGTGATCACCGGCTAGCCCTTCGCCTCGAAGCGCCGGTGCAGATCCAGATGGAAATCCGCCATGGGCCTGACGTTCTGGTCCACGCCCAGCACCTGCAACGCCCGCTCATAATCATCCGGATGGACATGCAGGATGTAGCGGAAACCACCGCGTCCGTCGGAAATCCCGTTGGAACTCGACACGTTGATATCGGCGAAGCAGAGCTTCTGGTGGATCTCCACCAGGGCGCCCAGTTCGTCGTCCCCGTGCACGATGAACGCGTGGTGCGGACCGACCAGACGCAGGCCTTCATGCCGCGCCATATCACCCAGCCAAGTGCTGTTCAGGGGGTACATGACCAGTTGGGTGCGATCTTTGCCGATGGGAAACGCATTGAAGGCCATCAGGTTGACTTCTTCCGAAGCGATGGCCTCGAGAAAGCGGCAACCCTGGCCCGGGGCATCCTCAACCGTGGTGTAGTAGTAGTCAACGGAGTATATGTTGGCCGCCATGATGGCACCTTCCTTCGTTTGCGGCGTGCAGCCGTGCCGTCCAATCCCGTGTGGGGTTGGCGATCTCGCGCCGGCCGGCCGTCCGGAACCCTGCTGGTTCCGCCGAAGGTTGGGTTGTCTCGCGATGTCCGTCGGGTCGGCTGGGCCGTTCCGGCTCTTCCCCGGTGGCGGGGATGCTCCAGACTACGAGTTCGCCGGGAAATAGTTCTCGGCACCGTACTAAGTACGGACAATCTTTAGTGTAGCACAGATTCCGGGCCATGGGGGCGATTTCGTGGTTCAGGGGCGCGTCAACACGACTTCGATCTCGCCATGGCGCTCGGGTGGCCCGTCGCCATGCCGGTGTTCGGGCCCCAGACCCTCGCAGTGATGAATCGTCTGCCACCGGAAAAAAAGTTTCAGGATCTCGCCATCCTCCAGAAACAAGCGGTATTGGCTGCCGTCCGGTGAACGGAAACTGCGGATACCCAGGCGCTCCCACTCGCGGGTCAGGCGAGCAAACGAGGGGTCGCCCACGTGCCACGCCGTCAGAAAGAGCGTTCCCCCGGACCGGAGCCACTGGTGCAGGCGGGTGACCAGCGACGCACATTCCTGATAGCGCAGGATCTGCACCAGGCCGAAGCAGAGGATCACATCAAAAACGCCGCGGGGCTCGTACGACATGAAGTTCTCCCCGACGATGTCCAGGTCAAGCCCGGCCTCCGCGGCCTGCGCCTTGATTGCCGCCCGGCCGACTCCCGAGGGCTCGAGCGCCGTGACCCGGCAGCCGCGCCGGGCCAGCGGCAGGCTGTTGCGCCCCTGCCCGGCCCCGATGTCCAGCACCCGCGCCTCGGCCGGAATCCAGTCGGCATACCTGGCCAGCAGCGGCGAAGCCTCGCTGCCGAAGTAGTCGGCTTGTCCGTAGGTGGTGTCATAGACGTCGGCCATCACCCTAGTCCAATCGTTTGATACGCCCTCCGACCGGCGCGGAGACCTCGCCCGCCCGCGAAACCGACGCCACGACCGCCGACGCCAGGGTCAGGCCCATGTCGTCCACCGGCGGCAAATCGATCTTCAGGTACACGTCACCCATCATCGCCACGAAATCGGGCATGGCCACGACATACGTACGCTGCGGATCCACCTCTCGCCCCCCGACCATCACGGTGACCAACTCGGCCCCGCTGCCGGACGCGGCGGCCCGGAAGGTGTAGCTCACTCCCGATACCTGGAGGATACCATGTTTACCGCCCACACCCGAGTCCGCATTCTGCTGGACGATGGCTTTCAGCTGTTCCCCGGTCAACTTCAGCCGGATCAGGTTGTTGGCGAACGGCAGCATCTCGTTGATATCCAGGGCCGTCACCGGGCCCGCGTTGAGGGGCTTGCGGATGCCGCCGGAGTTGATCAGCGCCACGTCGGCGCCCGCCGCTTCGCGCAGGCAATCGGCCAGCCAATCACCCAGCTCGTGCTCGCCCCGCCCCTTGCGCAGGTCGACGGCCAGGGTGCCGATCTGCCGGCCGTATTTCTCCATGACCTCGTTCTCATAGCCGGTGGCCAGGGCCGTCAGCTCTGCCCCGGCGAAGGTGCCGTCGGACCACAGGTCAACCAGGCGGCCGTCGTACATGACCACACGGTCGTCGGCGACCTGCAAATCCAGCCGCCCCAGGTTCGTCATCTTCGACCCCGCCTGCACGATCAGGATGCCGCCGGCCAGCACCGGTTTCTTCAGGCGCGTGTGACTGTGGCCGCCGACAATGACGTCGACACCGGCGCCGGCCAGGGCCGCCGCCAGGGCCTTGTCGCCGTCCACCCCGTTGTGGGAGAGCAGCACGATCACATCGGTCAGCGGATCCAGCTCCGCAGCGATGCGGCGCACGATATCCACCTGGGGAGCCATGTGCCAACCCCCGAGTTTGGCCGGGGTCACCACCTCCGCCATGCCCGCGCAGCTCACGCCGAAGACCCCGACGCGCAGGTCCCCGCGCCTGAGGATCAAGGGTTCCTGCGGCAGCGCGGGCCCGCCGTCGGGCAGGGCGATGTCGGCGCCAAAGAGCGGATAGCCGAAGTAAGTCACCAACCGCCCCACGAGGTCGGATCCGATGTCGAACTCGTGATTGCCAACAACACCCGCATCATAGCCCAGAGCGGTCATCATCCGGGCCACCGCCACGCCCGGCACCCCGTCTTCGGTGAGCTGCGAGACGGGGTTGCCGGTCATGAAGTCCCCGGCGTCGACGAAAATGTTCCCGGGCGCGGTGCGGCGTTGATCCGCCAGATGCCAGGCCAGGGGGATCACGCCGCCAACCGGTTTGCGATCCTCCCGCCAATGGGCCGCCCGGGGCAGAAAAGCGCTGTGGGTGTCGTTGGTGTGGAATATCGTCAGGTTCCAGGGACCGCCGCCCGGTACGGGTTCCTGGCCAGCCGCAGGGCCGGCTGCCAGCACCGCGGCCACCAGAATCATCAACGGCAAACGGGACCGGAAGCCGGCTGCTGAACGAATGTGCCTGATCATGCTATACTGTCCCTGATTGTTGTTTACACTTTGACCCTGATTGAGACACCATGATAGCCATTCGGCTTCGCGCCCGCATCGCCCCGGGTACGTCCCGCCCGCAAGGGCTGATTTGCACTACCGGTGAGGGCCGGACTATTATTCCCGAATCATGAATACACTCCGCATACATGGACCCGTGCTGGTCGCCCTGGTGGCCGTCGTCTTCATCGCCTTCGGGCGCCTGACCGCGACGCCTGTCTGGGACGCGCTGGACATGAGGATCATCTGTGATGCCCACGCGCTGTCCCTGAACCCGTCGGCCATGTTCAATCATCTGGGATTCTACTTCAGTCAGCCGCTGTTGCAACTGGCCTTCCTGGCCGAGTACCATTTTTTCGGCGTGGACATCACGGGCTATCTGGTGCTGAACCTCCTGGTGCACGCCTTCAATTCCTTCATGGTCTACATGCTGGTCAACATGCTCTTTCCGCAGCGCAACATGGCGGTGCTGTCCGGTTTGCTGTTCGCGCTGGCCGTCGGCAGCTACGGCCGGGTCTTCATGAGCATCCATCAGCTGGAGAGCCTGCTGCTGGCCGGGTTGCACCTGCTGGTCCTCTATTTCTTCATCCGCAACGATTTCCGGCGCGACGGCCGCGTGCTGTCGCCGCTGTTCCTGGCCGGGCTGGTGCTGTTCCTGCTGACCGGACTGACCAAGAACGCTTCGCTCAGCCTGGTCGGCTGCCTGGTGGCCTACAAGGTGTTCTTCTTCCGGCACCGGGCCAGCCGGGCGGTCCTGTCGCCGGATATCCTGGTCTTCCTGGTGGTGGGGGTCCTGTTCTACTTCGGTCAGCAGCAATGGGGCTACCGGCACCCGACGATTTTCGCCGATACGTCCGGCGACGGCTATTTCAGCCTGCTCTCGTTGAAGAACATCTTCCGCTACCTGAATCTGATGTTCTTTCCCATGCAGCAGAGTCCCATGCTGGCAACAGCCCCGGATCCTATCGTCTGGATCTACAAGGGGCGGGTCGTGATCAGGGTCCTGCTCACTTTGTCGATCGTCTCCTACAGTTTCTTCGGTTTTGTCTTCGGCAGCCGCGCCATCCGGTTCTTCATCGCCTGGACCTACATCACGCTCCTGCCCTTCACCAGCCACAGTGCTTCAGGGGAATGGCTGAACCTGAGCCACCTCTATCTGACCTCGCTCGGGTTCTGCGTTGTGCTGGCCGCCGGCGCCAACGGCACCAGCGCCCTGCTGCGCCGCCGCACCTGGCGACGCTTCATGCCGTATCTGGTGCCTGCCTATTTCGCCGTGATCTCGCTGGGTGTGGCCTGGAAACTGGATGCCAAGAACAAGGCCATCGCCGCCCACGCCGATACGGCCGCCATGCGGGCCGAGATGACCCGCACCTGCGGCCGGGACCACGCCGAACGCTGACCGTCCGGTTGACAGGTTCACCCCTCAGTGGATAATGCAGGTTCGCCGCGCAAGCTCTGCCATCGGAGGGAATCAATGAAAAACACACTGCTGTTGCTGTCGGCCCTGGGCTGGATTCTGGTCGCAGCCCACCCTGGTCAGGCTGCCGACTGCTGCGACATTGAACAGGGGTTCCAGAGAATCTGGTCAGGCACTGACCCGATCATGGGTTTCGCCGAGCTGGCCGCCTACTGCGGCCCCGTTCTGTGGTACTCCGGTGATGAGCCAAACCTGGAGGGCGCCAAAGGCAAAGACATCCGCATGCCGACCAATTTCCCCTTCGAGGACCAGCCGGACGCGCCGGTCGTCTACTATCGTGTGCGCACGCTCCTGCGACGCGGTGACCTGGCCGGCGACGCGATCTATTCGCCGAGTGACGACCGCCTCAAGACCCAGATCGATCTGAGTGTCCTGGTCGGCATCGACCTCGACTACTTCTACTACTACCCGAGCGAAGAGGGCATGGGCGCCCACAAGCACGATGTGGAAGCCACCTACTTCAAGATTTTCGTCCACCATTGCGAGGGGTGCAGCGAACCCCACTACGCCCTGTATGTCGAACGCACCATTGCCAAGGCCCACGGCCTGCAGTGGTACGACAACACCCTGGTCACCGACAAGTACACCGAGTTCCCCATGACCATCCTGGTCGAGGAAGGCAAACACGCCAGTTGTACGGACAAGAATCATGACGGTGTCTACACTCCCACTTTCGACGTGAACCGGCGTATCAACGACGCCTGGGGCGTGCGCGACATCATGCGGGGCGGCGGCCTGTACAGCGGCGGTTTCCAGGCCTGGATGGCCAAGACCAGGACGCCGCAGTACCGGGTCTTCCCGCCCCTGCCGGCAGACAGCCCGCTGCGCGGCCCCTTCACCGAGAACGGAATCTACGCTCCGGACAACGCCGTCTATCAAGTGCGGCCCTTCCCCCGCCCGGAAGAGGTCGACACGGTCGCCGAGCCGACGCTGCTGCACTTTATCGATGACAAGGGCGACGAGAACTGGCCGGAGGTGCTGGACGCCAACGATCTGCGGGCGGTGACGCGCTGGATGGACGAGGAGCGGTTCATCAACTCCCTGTCCATCGCCTACCGGGTCGAGGGCCTGAACCACGGCGGCCGCGACGTGACTGACGGCTTCTCCTTCGCTTTCCCCCTGCTGATCGTCAAGAATGTCGCCGACCCGGTCGCCGGCGGCTGGTTTGTCAATCGTATCTACTTTAAAGACAAGGGGTTGCGTGACTTCGCCTGGAACCTGCTCTACACGACCAGCGCCTCGCGCTGGGTGGATGGCTACTTTGCCGTCGGCTGGGAGTGGGACGAGGATGACTTTGGCACCACCCACACCGACGGCATGACCGAAACCGGGGTCAAATTCAGGCTGAACATGAGCCACACCCCCCTGAAGTTCCTGTCCAAACTGGGCACCGATTTCTGGGGTGTGCGCGTGGGCGTCAAGAACAAGGGCGTCTTCAACTGGAACGAGATCGGCTACGCGATCGAAGTCGGCGCGGGCGTCTGGTAGCCTGTCCGGCCGAATCGGGTTGTTGTCGCGGCCCGTCCTGATATCTTGTCGGTAGAAATTACAGGCCTGCTCCAGCACTCGCGGGGCGGGCCTGAACACCAAGCGCCTCTTTCTTGCGAGGAGACGGAAATGGCCAAGTACAGGATCGGTTGGATGCCCGGCGACGGCGTGGGTGTCGATGTGATGGACGCCACACGGATCGTGCTGGACAAACTGGGTTTCGACGCCGAATACGTGCACGGGGACATCGGCTGGGAGTTCTGGCAGAAAGAAGCGAACCCCCTGCCGGATCGCACTATCGAGATGCTCAACAACGTGGACGCGTCACTGTTCGGCGCCATCACCAGCCTGCCCAAGGAGGAGGCCGAAGCCGCCCTCGTGCCCGAACTGCGGGGCACCGGCAAGGTGTACCGCAGCCCCATCGTGCGCCTGCGCCAGGAATTCAACCTGCGCACGAATCTGCGCCCCTGCAAGGCCTACCCCGGCAACCCGCTCAACTTCAGGGACGGCCTTGATCTGGTGGTCTTCCGCCAGAACACAGAAGGCCTTTACATGGGCGTGGAATACCACCCCCTGCCCCAGGATGTGCGGGACAAGCTGATCGAAACGCACCCCTCGCAAATGGCCACCCTCGACGGCACGGCCAACGAGGACATCGCCATCTCGACCCGCATCTTCACGCGCAAGGGCTGCCAGCAGATCGTGCGCGACGGCTTCGAGTACGCCAGGAAGTTCGGCTACAAGAGCGTGACCATCGTCGAGAAGCCGAACGTGGTGCGCGAGACCAGCGGCCTGATGGTGCGCGAGGCCCGCAAGATCGCCGAGGAATACCCCGGCATCGAGCTGTGGGAAACCAACATCGACGCCATGTGCATGTGGCTGGTGAAGAACCCCCAGGACTACGGCGTGCTGGTTTCCAGCAACATGTTCGGTGATATCGTCAGTGACCTGTGCGCCCAGCTCGTGGGCGGCCTGGGCTTTGCCTGCAGCGGCAACATCGGTGACAAGGTGGCTGTGTTCGAGCCCAGTCACGGCTCGGCACCCAAGTACGTGGGGATGAACAAGGTCAACCCCATCGCCATGATCCTGTCGGCCAAGATGATGCTCGACCATCTGGGTGAAGCGGATATGGCCGAACGCCTGGAAAACGCCGTGGCGGCGGTGATCGCCGCCGGCGAGGTTCGCACCTATGACATGGGTGGCAGCAGCACCACGACCTAGATGGCGGAGGCCGTGGCCGCCAGATGCTAGCGGCCTGATTCTCCGGTAGCCGCGCCCGTTTGACCGGGCGCGGCTTTTTTTTGCACGCAGCTAGGCAGATATCCCCGGCAGGTATATGATACCTGTGGGAGGTTTGAGTTGGTGAACAAGGACAACGACGATTCCGGCGCCGGAGAGGAGTGGTTCCGCAAGGTATTCTCCCGGTTGCCCCTGCCCTGCCACTCCCTCAACCATGAGGGCTGTATTCAGGAGGTCAACCAGGCCTGGCTGGAGCTGTTGGGGTACGAACGGAAAGCGGTCATTGGCCAGCCTTTTCGGCAGTTCATTGCCCCGGGCTACATTCGCCAGTTTACAGGCAACTTCAAGGAGCTTCAGTCCGGCAAGCGCGTTGGCGCCAAGATCATGGGCCTGGTCCGCAACAACGGCTCCGAAGTGACCGTCGAGGCCGACGTGTCGGCGGACTTCGACGAGGACGGCACACTTGAGAACACCTACGCCGTCCTGCGCGACGTCTCGAACCTGCCCCGGGATGCCCGGCAACAAGGCAATCTGGCCCGCCGCCACACCCTGATTCTCAACGCGACACCCGGCGCCATTGTCGGCTTCGATGTCAACGGCAAGGTGACCTTTGCCAACCCGGCCACCGAACAGCTGACCGGCTGGGGGCCCCAGGACCTGCAGGGTATCGGCCTGCATGAGCATCTCCATGGCCGCAACCCCGACGGCACGCCCAATCCGGCCAGCGAATGCGCCACCTGCCTGGCCCTGGAGCAGCGGGAGACCGCCCATGGCGAAGCCTGGTTCCAACACCGGGACGGCCACTTTTTTGCGGTTGAGTTCCACACACAGCCGTACTTCGTCGACGGCGCCTACATGGGCGGCGTGATCAGCTTTTCGGACATCACCGAACGGAAAGAGGCCCAGGAAAAGCTGCGGCAGAGCGAGGAGATGCTGCGGCACCTGTTCCAGAACGCGCCGGTGGCCCTGTGGCGGGAGGACTTCTCGCAGGTCAGGGCATTCTGCGACAGGCTGATGGCTGACGGTGTCACCGATCTGGACCTGCACCTGCGCAACAACCCGCAGGACCTGCAGACGTGCATGTCTCTGGTCGGGATCAAGGACGTGAATCAGGCCACCCTCGACATGCACGGCGCGTCGTCCCTGGCGGAGTTGTCGGGCAACCTGCCGGCCATCCTGACTGACGAGGCCATCGGTGTCTTCCGGCGGGAGATAGTTGCCATGGCCCACGGCCTGGCCGGATTCGAAGCACCGACCACGGTCAGGACCTTGACCGGAGAACCGCGGTCGGTCATGTTCAGGGTCTTCCGCGACGTGTCCGGTGAAAAAAGCGATATGGCCTACGTGGCCCTGATGGATCTGACCGAGGCGCGCCGGGTAGAGGAGCTGAATACACGCCTGGTGACAGCCATCGAACAGTCCGCCGACAGCGTGATCATCACGGACCGGGACGGCAACATCCAGTACTGCAACCCCGCCTTTGAACACCTTTCCGGCTACAGCCGGGACGATGTCCTGGGCCAAAACCCGCGGCTCCTGAAGAGCGGGCACCACGACGACCGCTTCTACCGCGACTTGTGGCAGGAGATCACTGCCGGCCGCGTGTGGGTGGGCCACTTCAAGAACCGCAACAAGCAGGGTGAGATCTTCGAGGAAGACGGTTCCATCAGCCCGGTCTTCGATTCGAACGGCAACATCGTCAATTTTGTCGCGGTCAAGCGTGACGTGACCCATCAGTTGGCCCTGGAGCGACAGCTCGCCCAGTCCCAGAAAATGGAAGCGGTCGGGCAACTGGCCGGAGGGCTGGCCCACGACTTCAACAACATCCTGCACGCCATGCTCGGGCATCTGGAATTTGCGATGACCGCCGGCGCCGAACCCGAGGAAGTCAGGAGTGAACTGGCGCTGATCCAGGGCGGGGTTGAGCACGCGGCCCAGTTGACCCGCCAGTTGCTGGCCTTCAGCCGCCGGCAGGTTCTGGAACTGCAGACCGTAGACCCCAACGATCTGGTCGCCCAGCTGCTGCAAATGGTCCGCCGGGTGATTGGCGAGGACATCGAGCTGGACTTCAGGCCCGGTACGATCGACGGGCGAATCCATGTGGATGCCGGCCAGATCGAGCAGGTGCTGCTCAACCTCTGCCTCAACGCCCGTGACGCGATGCCCGACGGCGGCACTCTGAAGATTTCGACGGATTTGGTCGAGGTCGACGCGGAATTTGTCGGAGCCCATCCCTGGGCCCGGTCAGGCGCCCATGTTCGCCTCGTCGTCAGTGACACCGGTTGCGGTATCGACCCGGCCGTCATGCCCCAGATTTTCGAACCGTTTTTCACGACCAAGCCCACCGGGCGCGGTACCGGACTGGGGCTGGCCACGGTCTACGGCACCATCAAGCAGCACGGCGGCATGATCCTGGTGGAAAGCGACCCGGGCCAGGGCGCGACCTTCACCATCTACCTGCCGGTCAGCAGCGCGCTGGATGGAGATCCTGCCGCGGCCGAATCGACCGCCCCGGCCCCCGGCGGATCCGAAACGATCCTCCTGGCCGAGGATGACAGCGCGGTCCGCAACGTCGTCAGCCGTATCCTCAGGCGCGCCGGCTACCAGGTTCTGGAAGCGGAGAACGGCCAGATCGCCCTGGACATCTTCGCCGAGCACGGCGACCGCATTGATCTGGCCCTGCTGGATCTGGTGATGCCCGTGGTGGGCGGGCCGGAGGTCGCCCGGGAGATCCAGCGCGTGCGGCCCGCGGTACGCATCCTGTTCAATACCGGCTACAGCGAGGACGCCATCCTGGGACGCCTCGGGCCGGACTCGAAAGCACCGTTGCTGATGAAACCGCACGACCCGCGGGACCTGCTGGTCAGTGTGCGCGAGTTGCTGGACGACAGGCCCCGCGGCTGAGCCGGTCAGTCCACGACTTCGGTGCGCGGGAAGTAGGTGCTCCAGGCGAACCAATAGGCGGTACGCACGATCAGCTCGGCCCCGGTGTCCGTGCGCACGGCCCGCAGACCGCCATCCGGCTCCCGGCTGACCCGCACCGTCACGTCTCCCATTTTCGCCGTTACCGGCTTGCCCACGACCACCGCGCCGTCGGCCACCGCCAGACTGTGCGGCCCCAGCAGCACGCCGTGCACCAGGCTCTTGCCCGGCAGGCGGTCCTGCAGCCAGATCGTGCGGAACAAGCCCGTCTTCTCCGGGTCGGCGTAGTAGCTCTCATAGCCGGATGACTTGATTTCCTCGCTTTTCTTCAGCACCCGCGTGTCCGGATGGGCCTTTGACCACTCCGCCCAGGTGGTCTGCACGACCGGAATCATCTCCAGCCGGGTGCCCTTGTATTCCCCGTCCAGACACTCGCCCGTGACATGGCTCCACAGTGAGCCGGTCTCCTTGTCCTGCATGATCAGGCTGTTGCGCCACAGCTTGCCCGAGACAATGAAAGTCAGAGTGTGATCGCCGACCTGGCGGACGTGCACGACGCCCGTATGGCAAAGCGGTCACCAGGTGGCGGCAATGGCCGTCCCGTCGAAAGTGTCGTTGACGATTTCGTGACGGTCCAGCTGCCAGGTCGACCAGCAGACCGCGTCGTCGTCGCGGGCCAGGCCGAGCACCGGCTCCTCGGGCGACATCTGGGCCGCGGCGGCCTTGCCGGTCAGGTACTCGGGGTCCAGGATGGCCGGGATACCGTCCGGCGGCAGCAGCGTGTACATCTTGTCGCTGTCGAATTCACCGTATACTTCGGGTTTCTGGTGCTGGGCGTTCGCGGCGACGGCCAGCAGGGCGACAGTCAGCGTGATCAGCAGCGGGATCCGTTTGGTCGGCATGTTCTGCTCCTTGGCACGGGATGTCCGGGGTCGTAGTCATTCTATGAAATTGCGGCGCTTCTGGCACTGGCTTGGTTGCCCGGCCGCGACATCCGCAGCCCGCGCCGCTTGTTCCCGGTCGCGACGGCTGTTAGCATGCAGCCCTGATCACACTCAACCAACTGGTGAGCCATGAGTATCGGTCGAGCCCACATCAAGGATGCCCGCGGTGTTCCCCTTCCCGGCGGACCCTACCGCAAGGTTGTCTCGCTGGTGCCCAGCCTGACCGAGACGGTTTTCGGACTCGGTGCCGGGGAGCGTCTGGCCGGACGCACGGTCTACTGCTGCGAGCCGCGCGGAACCGTCCGCGAGGTGCCCACCTTCGGCGGCACCAAGAACCCGGATGTGCCAGGTATTATCGCAGCCCAACCCGACCTGGTGCTGGCCTGCGTCGAGGAAAACCGGCCCGAGGATCTGGCTGCGATTGCCGAAGCCGGCATCGCCGTTTTTGCCGTCATGCCGCGTTCCCTGGACGACGTGGCCGCCTTGCTGCGGGATTTCGGTATCCTGCTCGATGCGGGCAGCCCCGCCGGCCGGGCCATGTCCGACCTGACGGCGGCCCGCCTGGTCGCCGGCCGGTTCCGCTCCACCCAGGCCGCCCAGCTGCGCATCGCGACCCTGGTCTGGAAAAATCCCTGGCTGGCCGTCGGCGGCGGCAACCACATCAACGCCATGCTGACAGAGCTGGGTTTGCTCAACGTGCTGGACCGACAGGAGGGGTACTACGCCGTCAGTCTGGAAGATCTGGCCCGGCGCGAGCTGGATTTTGTCCTGCTGCCGGACGAACCCTTTCCCTTCACCCATCACGACAGCTGGTCATTGGCCGCAGCCGACGTCGTGCCTTCGCACAAGCGTGCGGTCCTGCTGGACGGCAAGCTGCTGTCCTGGTACGGCACCCGCACGGCCCGGAGTCTGCGGACGCTGGTCCGGCTACTGGCCACAAAAACGATCGCCGGCCGGGAGCCGCCGGCCGGTCAGGGTTTGTAGTAGGTCATGGCCTCGGACATGTGTTCGTTCAGCTGCCGCACGCGGGTGGCGTCAGACGGGTGGGTGCTCATGAACTCGGGGGGCTTCTGGCCACCGCCCGCAGCCATGCGTTCCCAGAACACGGGAGCCTGCTGCGGATCGTAGCCGGCCATGGCCATGAAGACCAACCCCATGTGATCGGCCTCGGACTCGTGCTGACGGCTGTACGGCAACATGGCCCCATACTGCGCGCCCACCGCGAAGACCGACAGGTAGATCGCCTGCGTCTCGGCGGGCTTATCCTTCACAGCCTGATTCAGCGCCATGCCCCCCATCTGCAGAGCCATCTGGTGACTCATGCGTTCGCTGCCGTGCTTGGCGATGGCGTGGGCCACTTCGTGTCCCATCACCACCGCTACGCCGGTTTCATCCTGGCAGACCGGCAGGATGCCCGTGTAGAAGGCCACCTTGCCACCCGGCATGCACCAGGCGTTCACCTGGTCGGACTCGATCAGATGGAATTCCCAGTCATAGCCCTGCAGGTAGCCGGACCGGCCCTGTTGGGCAAAGTACTGCTCAACCGCTCGTTGGATGCGGCGCCCTACCCGCTCAACCATGGCCGTGGCCTGAAGGTCGTCGCTCAGCTGACTCTCGGCAATGACCTGGTCGTATTGTTGAAAACTCATGGCGTTCATTTCGCCGTCGGAGATCAGGTTGAGCTGGCGGCGGCCGGTAATCGGCACCGTGGCGCAGCCAACGACGAGGAACAGCAGCGGCAGAACAGCGAGGCGGCGGACAAGCATCGGATTCTCCATATTCAGGCTGGGTGATTGGGCACCGGATCACTGCTCGTCATTCTAGACGCGAACCCGCCGACTTGCAATTGGCCGATTCGTCCCCTAGAATCGGCCGATATCCGCACGATACCTTCAGTCAGGCGCACCGGGAAAGTATTTCAGGCCATGCCCAGCAAGAGGTCGACAATCCGTCTGATTCTGGTCGTCCTTGGCCTGGGCCTGTCGGCTTGCGGACCGGACAGCGAGATCCGGACCGTCTCCCACCGGAACGAGTATCTCCATGTGGCCTATGACGGATACAACGGTGACGACGGCACGGCTGATTCCCCCCTGAGCTATCCGGCCAACGCCGTCGAGAAAGCCTTTGTCGAAGGCTACCGTGGGGTGAAGATTGCGGCCGGCGACTTCGGCCTGGCGTTCAACGGGGTGGCCCTGAAGTTCTATGGCGGCATTGACATTATCGGCGGCTGTGACCGCAGCACGTGGGAACCGGTGCCGGGGCGGTACTCCAGGGTCTCGACTCTCGGGCGCCCCATCCAGGCGCTGGGGATCCGCACCCCGACCCTGATTCAAGGACTCGAAATCGTCGGTAGCCCGACCAGCACCAATCGCCCCACCTCCAGTACCGTCTATCTGGATGGCTGCGGACCTGGCCTGCGGTTCGAGTTCTGCCGCTTCGTCAGTACCCCGGGCCACGGATTCAGTGATCGCCCCGAAGACCGCCAGCCACCGCATCCGGTCTTCCCGCCGCAGGCCGGCGGGCAGGGAACCTGCGACACCGCCGTGCATGTTCCCGGCGGCGATTCCGGCTGGAGCGGCTGCCCTGGAGGACGTGGCGGCGAGGGCGGGTTGCCCGGGGCCGCCGGCGACGACGGCCGCTCCGGTTGCGACTATTATGCCGACGGCGGTGCCGGTGGCCCGCCCGGAGAGCCCGGGCTCGACGGTCAGGATGGCAAGGACGGAACAGACGGCGAACACGGGAAGGCTGTTGCCGGGCTGGGCAGGATTGAGAACGGCAACCTCACGCCGGCCCGCGGCGAGGGCTCGAGCCGGGCCAGCGACGGCTCCGGTGGCGGCGGCGGCGGCGGCGGTGGTGGTTCGGACACCGGCAGCGGCAACGGCGGCGGGGCCGGCGGCACCGGCGGTCAGGGCTGCTACGGTGCCGACGGTGGCAATGGCGGCGGTCATTCCATCGGCGTGATCTGCATCAACAGCGCGGTGGTTTTCAGCAACTGCGCTTTCATCGCCGCCGACGGCGGTCGCGGCGAGGACGGACAGGGTGGCGGCCCGGGTGCCGCAGGCTGTGACGGAGCGCCCGGCGGTGAAGCCTGCCCCGGCTTGCTGGGCCGTGGCGGACACGGCGGCCGCGGTGGAGACGGCGGCGCCTCGGGCGGCGGCGGCGGCGGCAACGGCGGCAGCAGCATCGGCTTGCTCGAAGCAGGCGCGATCCACCCCATGGTTGATGCCACCTGTACCTTTGCCGTCGGCCAGCCCGGCGAGCCCGGCCAGGGAGGTTCGGGCGGCAATCATGAATCCCGGGCCGAATCGGGCTATGCCGGTGAAGCGATCGAGCGGCTGGTTCTGCCAGCCTGGGAGAAAATCAAGAAAGGGGTCCATCATCTGGAAATCCAGCATTAGGTCGGGCGCCCTGTTGGCGTTGGCGGTTTGGCTGGCAGCCGGCAGCGCCCTGGCCCAGGATGCGCACTACTGGGACAACCAGTACGGCACAACCGCTGAACTTCTGGGCGGACTGGTGGTTGGCAGTGCGACCGACCTGAGCGCCACTTTCTACAACCCGGGCTGGGTCGCCCTGAACAACCAGCCCTCCCTGTTGCTGACGACCAAGGCGGTCGAAGCCTACCAGGTCAAGATCAGCAATGGACTGGGCCGGGGTATTGACCCGGTGAGCAATACGATCACGCCGTCGCCGGGCTATATCGCGGGTCGGTTCTCGCTGGGCAAGGACTACGGCTGGAAATGGGCCTATACCTATCTGCAGCGGGTTCAGTTTCGCTTCGACGCCTCGGGGCTGCGCATCGACAGCAACGAGGCGCCGCCGGCGACAGGCAACCTCTGGTTCAGCGGCGAGGCCTTTCGTGACGCGCGGCTGGACGAAAGCTGGTACGGAGTGACTTTCGCCCGCAGAGTGGCCGACAACGTCGCCATCGGCTTCTCACCGTATGTGGCCCAGCGCTCCCAGCGCTCACGCACACAGGTCTCCGCCCAGGCTCTGGACGCCGCCTCGACCTCCTCAACCGGGTTCTTGGTCGATGACTACACGTACTGGAATGTGCGCCTGCTGATGAAAATGGGTGTCGCCGTCGAATGGGAGAAATGGACGGCCGGCTTGGCGATCACAACACCGAGCCTCAGCATCATGGGCAGTGGTTCCGTCTACCAGAACGTGTCCCTGGCCGGAGACTATCTGCCCGAATCCCCCGGAATCGACCCGCCCTACCTGCAGGCCAATTACCAGGAGAGCCTGGGTGCCACCTGGATATCCCCACTGTCGATTGCGGCTGGCGGCGCGTTTCGCGTGGGACCGACCCGGATTCACGTCACCTTTGAATGGTTCGACGCCGTCTCCCGCTATGAGGTCCTCTCGCCGGAGCCCTATGAAATCCAGTCCGTCCCGGGCGAGTTCGACCGGTACAATCTGGACTACGCGGCCAAGAACGTCTTGAATTTTGGACTGGGCCTGGATCGCTCCTTCTCTGAAGATTTCTCGGTCTACGCCTCTTACCGCCGGGACAACACGGCCACGCCAACGGAACTTGGCGGCGAACTGAGCATTGGTGTCTGGGACTTGAATCATGTCTCGGGCGGTGCCTCGTTCCAGCTGCTGAGTTTGGAGTTCACGGCCGGACTGCAGTACAGTTGGGGCAACGATCTCACGAACAATTTCGTCGATTTTCGGAATGATGAGACCGGCGAGATCAACGGTCAGTTGACAAATCAGCCGATTTCCTTCAAGCGCCTGAAGGCCCTGCTGGGATTCAATCTCCCATTTGCCGTTCCCGTCGACTAGATTGGGCGAACAATCGCCTTCGAAAGGAAGAGCCATGAACAGCAATCAGGACCCTCATCGCCCGGAGGCCCGGGCCATGGCCGCGAGTTTCGACGAAATGCGCCAGGCGGGCGTCGCGGCGTCGGCCGAGGAACGCGGACTATTCATCGTGCGGGTCTACGGACACCTGCTGGCGGCCATCGCCGCCTTCACCTTGTTCGAGGTCTACCTGTTCAAGTCCGGCCAGGCCGAAGCCATCGCCCGCGCGCTGATGGGCGTCAACTGGCTGCTGGTGCTGGGCGGCTTCATGGTCGCCGGCTGGCTGGCCCGGGGCCTGGCCGCACGGGCCGGCGGCATCGGGATGCAGTATGCGGGCCTGGCCCTGTACGTGGTGGCCCAGGGCATTATTTTCGTGCCCATGCTCTACATCGCCGAATACTACTCGGGCGGCGGGGTCATCCGCAGTGCCGCCATTCTGACGATGCTGGGCTTCGTCGGCCTGACCCTGGTCGTCTTCCAGACCCGCAAGGACTTCAGCTTTCTCGGCGGCCTGTTGCGGTGGGGCGGCATCCTGGCTGTGCTGGCCATCGTCGGCGGCGTGTTCTTCGGCCTGGAACTGGGCACCTGGTTCTCGCTGGCCATGGTCGCCCTGGCCGGCGGCGCGGTGCTCCATGACACCTCGAACATCATCCGTTACTGGCCGAATGATCGCTACGTGGGCGCCTCGCTCGAGCTTTTTGCTTCGGTGGCGCTGATGTTCTGGTACATTCTGCGCCTGTTGATGTCACGGCGCTAGCAGACGCGAAGGCGGAGCATGAAAGACTACCTACCCTACGGACGCCAGTCGATCGGCGAAGAAGAAGCGCGGCGCATGCGCGACGTGCTGGAGTCCGACTGGCTGACCCAGGGACCCAAGGTCGTCGAATTCGAGGCGGGACTGAACGACCTCTGCGGTTCGCGCAACGCGATCGCCGTCTCCCACGGCACGACGGCCCTCTACCTGGCCTGCCGGGCCGCCGGGCTCGGGCCGGGCGACCGCTTTCTCACCTCCCCGATCACCTTTGTGGCCACCGCCAACGCCGGACTGCTCTGTGGAGCGGAACCCGTGTTCGCGGATATCGACGCCAAGACCTTCAACCTCGACATGGACGAGGCCATTCGGGTCGTGAAGCAGGATTCCCGGATCAAGGTCGTCCTGCCGGTGCACATGGGCGGCCGGATGTGCGGCATGGAACAGCTGGCCACGGCCTGCCGCGAGAACGAAGTCACCATCATCGAGGATGCCTGCCACGCCATTGGCGGTCGCTGGCGTGACAGCACCGGCGCCTGGCACAATGTCGGGGACTGCGCCTTCAGTGACATGACGTGCTTCAGTTTTCATCCGGTCAAGAACCTGACCACCGGTGAAGGCGGTGCCGTGGTCACCAACGACGACGAGCTGGCCTCGCGCCTGCGCAGCCTGCGCAACCACGGCATCACGCGGGACCCCACGCGGCTGAAGGAAGGCCGCGAGCCCTGGCACTACGAAATGCACGATCTCTCGCTGAACGGACGCCTGACTGATTTTCAGGCGGCCCTCGGCCTGGTGCAGATCGACAAGCTGCCTCGCCTGAAAAAGCGCCGCCAGGAATTGGTCCGGCGCTACGACGAAGCTTTCGCCGACCTGGACGGAGTCACGCCGCAGGCCCGCCCGGTCGAGGACGACTCCTGCTGGCACTTGATGATCATCCGCACCCGCGGCCGGACCGGACTCTATGAACACCTGCTGGAAAAGGGTATCCGGACCCAGGTCCACTACATCCCGGTGCACACGCAGCCGTATTACAAAGAGCATTTCGGCACCCGGCGCGGCGACTATCCGGTGGCCGAGAAGTACTATGCCCAGGCCCTCTCCCTGCCCCTGTTCCCGGACCTGAGCGACGCCGATCAGGATCGGGTCATCGCGGCGGTCCGCGAATTCCACCAGGCCGCGGGCGATGGTTGAGTTTCTCGCCGACGTCGCCGGCAACCACAACGGTGACCGGGAACGCTGCCGCCGCCTGATCAGCGAGGCGCTCCGCATTGGCTGCGCGGCCATCCAGTTTCCCCTTTTTCGGGTCGAGCAACTGTTCGCGCCGCAGGTCCTGAAGGTCAGCGCCCCCCATCGGCAGTGGCGCCAGGAGGAACTGCCCCGGCGATTCGTACCCGAGCTGAGCGACTGGGCCCGGGAGAACGGCTTGAAGTTCGGTCTGATGGTCTTTGATCTCGACACCGTCGACGCCTGCCAGGAACACGTGGATTTTCTGGCCGTCTCGCCCTACGAACTGCCCTGGCTGGACCTGGTCGACCGCTGTGCCGACACGGGCCTGCCCCTGATCCTGGACACCGGCATGGCCGAGGCCGGCGAGACCTGGAACGCCATCCAGACCGCCCTGGAGGCCGGCTGCACCGACCTGACCATGTTGCGCAGCATCGCCCGCTATCCGGCCCCCGATCAGGTTTGCAATCTGTCGGCGCTGGGCACGCTGCGTGAGCTGCTGGTGCGCGAATTCGCTCCTGTCTATACGGACGCGGAACTGAAGGCCGGCTGGTCGGACAACTCGGTCTCGCCGGGGGTGATCGCGCGGGCCGTCAACCACTGGGGCTGTGATACGGTCTCGTTTCGGCTGGATCTCGAAGGCGAGGGCGACAGTTTTCAGCGCGGTCATTGTTGGCTACCCGACCGGATCGCCGAGGTCATCGCCGGCGGGTTCCTGCCGGTGCGCAAGGACAGCGACGGCAACGGCCGCCTGGCCCCCGATCCCAGCGAACTGGAAGAGCGGCGCTGGCGGGCCGATCCGGGTGACGGCCTGCGACCGGTGGCGGTGCAGCGCACACCGTGGGCCAATGCCCAGCCCGAAGCGACCAGGCGCGGGCCGGATGTCTATTTCGTCGTGACCGGACCCGGACGCGATGCCGGCAAGAGGTGTCTGGCCCTGGCCGAAAATCTGCGCGACAACCATGATGCCGACGTTTTGTTTCTGATCGACGACGGGCACCGTCAGGCGCGCCACATCGAGCGCTGCGGCTTCAATTGGGCCGGTTTCGAAGACCTGCACAACGTCGTTGCGCAGGTTGCCTTCCTGAACAATATCACTGCCGACAACGGCCCGCCGGTTTGCGTGATCGACACACCGGACGATACCGCCCAGGTGATCGCGGACCTGCGTGCCGAGGGTGTCCTGACCGTGGTTGTGGCAGGACACCCAGAGCCCGCCGCCGACCTCACGCTGGTGCCCTCTTTTGGCTGGCGGGACGGTGAGCAAGTCAGTGGGGTGGCTGGCGGCACCGGGTTCATCCTGCTGCCTGGTGAGATCATGACTTTGCGGCAGCACCGCCGGACGGTCGCTGCGGGCAGCCGATTTCCGCGCGTGGTCGTCAGTTTCGACGCCTGCCAGCCCCATGACCTGACGACGCCGATGCTGACCGCCCTGCATGAAGTCCTGCCGGACGGTGCGGTCCAGGCCGTGCTCGATCCCAGCGCGGACCGGTGCGATGTCGCCGCCCAGATCCTGGCCAGCCGCTTCCCCGCCTTCGAGATCATCGCTACGGAGGACTCTCTGGAACCGATCCTGGCCACCGCCGATCTGGTGATCACCAGGCCGGACCTGACGGCCCTGGCAGCGCTGAGCCTGGCGGTGCCGGTGCTGATCATGGCGGACGATCCGGGTGCGTCGGCGATGACGGCCGACCTGGTCGCAAGCGGTGCTGCCGTTGATCTCGGCACCCATCCCGAACTGACTGATGAGCAGTTGGCGTCCCACTTGCGGTCGGTGTTGACAGACCCGGACCGGCTGTCCCGGCTGCGCTTCCATGCCCGGGAACTGGCGGCCGGGCCTCTTGACGGCCACGGCGCAGCCCGGGCCGCCGATCGCATCATGCAACTGATGCCTGACGACCGGCCGTAGCAGGACCCTGCCAACCATTGCCAAGCGTTGTATTCTGAACTCAGGTGCACCTGATCAGCGATGCCGGCATCTGCGCCACGAAGTCCCGGATCTCATCCCGCACGCGGACGTAGTGGGTGAGCGCTTCCGTCTCGTTCGCAGCATCGCGGGCAAGATGCGGCGGATCCGGGAAACTGTGGTGCACCATGACCGCAGTACCAGGAAAGACGGGGCAGCTTTCGCGCGCGTTGTCGCACACCGTGACCACGACATCGAATTTCACGCCGGCCAGTTCAGCAACATTCTGTGAACGGTGCTGAGAGATATCCACGCCCGCGGCAGCCATGGCCCGGACCGCCAGCGGGTTCAGGCCGTGGGTTTCGATGCCGGCCGACCAGACGTCCATGACGTCGGACTTCAGGGCGCGCGCCCAGCCTTCGGCCATCTGGCTGCGGCACGAGTTGCCGGTGCAGAGAAAGAGGACCTTGAGTCGCTTCATCGTGCACCCCCGGCGCTGGTGTCGGCGGTCATCGCATCGAACTGACCTGCCAGGGCGGCCTGGATGGCCTGGCGCACATAGTCACGATAGGCCACCGGCGCCTCGGACAATTCCCAGATCCGCTCCAGACTGCGCCAGAGGACCAGCTGGGCCTCGTCGTCCAGTTCGGCCACCACCAGGGTCGGGCCGGTGACATCGAACTCGGTGACGAAATGTTCCTGGCCGGGATCGTCCACGTCGATCGTATACATGGCCAGCACACCGCTGTCCACCTCGGGCTGGAAATCCAGATCCACCGTTTCGACCGTCATCGATTCCATGTCGCGGCAGGTTTGGCAGCGGATGTGATTGTGCAGGTAATAGACAGCCACTTCCGGCGACTCCTGTTCAGTGCGAGGTGTAGATCAGGTACAGACCGGCCACGATCACCAGCACCCCGCACACGGTCTTGAGTACCCGGCTGCCGGTTGATTGCTCGTTCCAGTCCAGGGTCTTCTGCACCCAACCAGTGCCGGCGCCGGCCAGGGAAATCACCAGGCAATGCCCCAGCCCGTACGCCAGCAGCAGCAGCGCTCCGTAGAACAGATCCCGTGAGGCCACGCTGAAAGTCACCGCCAGCATGGGCGCCATGTAGGCGAACGTGCACGGCCCCAGGGCAATGCCGAAGGTCAGGCCCAGCACCAGGGCCGCCCAGGGCCCCCGCCGCCGCCAGCGGGCCAGACCGGGCCCGGCCCAGCCCAGCGGAATCACGTCCAGCAGGCTCAGGCCCACGACCAGGAAAATCCCGGCCACCAGGTAATTGCCCGCCCCGCCCACGTCGCCCAGGATGCGGCCGGCCGCCGCGGTCACCCCGCCGATCACCGCGATGGTCAGCAGGATACCCGTGGCAAAGAGCGTCGACAAGCCCAGCGCCCGCCGCGTGGTCATGCCGGGCCGGCCGTTGATGAAGCCGACCACCAGCGGAATGCTCGCCAGGTGGCAGGGCGACAACAGAATACTCAGAATGCCCCAGGCAAAGGCCGCGGTCAGGGCCACCGCGGCCGAACCGGCAATGGCGTGGTTCAGACTTTCGAACAGACCGCCCACCGGCTACCCCTCGTCCGCGGACGCCAGGGTGAACTTGTAGCCCAGGCGTTCCCACTCGGCCAGGATCTCGTCACGGCCGAAAAAGCCTTCGTGCCGGAAGATCTCGGCGCCCTGCGGATCGAAGAAGATCTGGGTCGGGATCAGCTTGATCCGGTAGGGTTTCGCGGCGTCCGGGCTTTGCCACACGTCCAGGAACACGACCTCCAACTGTCCGGCCAATCCGGTTTCGAGCTCCGCCAGCACCGGCACCATCGCCTTGCAGGGGATGCACTTGTCCGCGCCGAGATCGAGCAGGCGGGGCAGGGCCGGGGCCGTCTTGACGACCGCCGGTCCGCTGTCCGCCTCTTCGTCATTCCCGCCCCGTAAAGCCACCGCGCCGACCACCGCCAGCACGACCACCGACAGAATGAGCACCCGCCTCAGATTGCCGTTCACCATCACACCATCCCCCTTCAGCCCAGCAGGGCCTTGATGTCATCCACCGACAGGACCTTGCCGATGGATTTCACTTCACCGTCGATCACCAGTGCCGGCGTCATCATCACGCCGTACTTCATGATTTCCTGCAGGTCCGAGACCTTCCTGATATGGCAGGCCAGGCCCAGAGACTCGCCGGCCAGCCTTGCGTTCTCCTCCAGTTTGGTGCACTTGGCGCAGCCGGTACCGAGGATCGCCAGTTCCTTCATCTCCGAACTCCTGTCGTTCAACTGTAGATGGCTCCGAAAACCAGGCCCGTCAGGGTCGCCATGACAACCACCAGCAGGACGAAAACCGCTGTCTTGCGCCCGCCCATCACGCTGCGCAAAACGAGAATGCTGGGCAGGGAAACCGCCGGCCCGGCCAGCAGCAGCGACAGCGCCGGCCCCTGCCCCATGCCCGCGCCCAGCAGGCCCTGCAGGATGGGCACCTCGGTCAAGGTCGCGAAATACATGAACGCGCCCGAGATGGCGGCGAAGAAATTCGCGGCCAGGGAATTGCCGCCCACCAGACCGGCCACCCAGGCCGACGGGATCAGGCCCTCGTGGCCCGGACGCCCCAGCAACAGGCCCGAAGCCAGCACCCCGAGCAGCAACAGGGGCAGGATCTGTTTGGCGAAGCCCCAGGTCTGCTCCAGCCACTCGCGGTTCTCACCGGTCTCGAGGTTGGCCGCCATTCCCAGACCGATCGTACCGGCAGTGAACGGAATCAGCGGACTGAGTCCCCGCACAAGACTGAGTCCGGCAACCACGACCGCCAGCACCGCCAGGCGCCACCAGGCGAAACCGAACCAGCGGCCGAGTATCAGGCCCAGACCCACCCCCGCCGCACCGGTCAGCAGCCACTTGATCCGGAAGATCTGCTGAAAGATTCCGGCGCCGGCCTGGCCGCTCCAGGTGCCGAAGATCAGCACGGCGACCATGGCGAAAAAGTGCAGCGCCGTCTGCCACAGGGGCCGGCCCGCATCGTCGTCGGGCAGAGCCGCCAGGGTCGCCATCTTATCCTGTTCCTCGTGGCGGAAGAACAGGTGCATCAGCAGGCCGATCACGATGCTGAAGACGATTGCGCCCACGGCCCGGCCCACGCCCAGATGCAGGCCCAGAATGCGCGCGGTCAGGATGATCGCCAGCACGTTGATTGCCGGGCCGGAATACAGAAAGGCGACGGCCGGCCCGAGACCCGCGCCCATCCGGTAGATGCCGGCGAACAGCGGCAGCACCGTGCACGAGCAAACGGCCAGGATCGTGCCCGAGACCGAAGCCACGCCGTAGGCCAAAATCTTGTTCGCCGCGGGGCCGAGGTATTTCATGACCGCGTTCTGACTGACGAAGACCGCGATCGCCCCGGCGATGTAGAAGGCGGGAATCAGGCAGAGCAGGACGTGCTCGCGGGCGTACCAGCGGGCCAGTTCGAGGGCTTCGAAGATCGCGTTGTCAAAGCGCGGCTGGCCGACCGGCAGGAAGAACACGGCCAGGAAACCGCCCGTCAGCCAGAGCAGGATCTTCCACTCCTGGCGCCAGCTCACGA
>JAJRWA010000137.1 GCA_024277025.1 Candidatus Krumholzibacteriota bacterium
GGTGGCCTGGTCGAGGGCTCGGTCGTGTTGCTGGGCGGCGAGCCGGGCGTGGGCAAATCGACCCTGCTGACGGGGCTCGCCCTGTGGTGGGTCCGCCACGGAATCCGCGTCATCTAGGTGGCGGGCGAAGAATCGCCGGCCCAGATCCGGATGCGGGCCGAGCGGCTCGGTTTTGCGCCGGACAAGGAAGACGGCTTCGACATTCTGCCCGAGGTTCATCTGGAAACCCTCCTGGATGCGTTGCGAACAGCGTTGGCTGCGGATGAATCGGTACGGCCTTGCGTGATCATCGCCGACTCGGTGCAGACCCTGCACAGCGAACAAGTGGACGCGTATCCGGGCAGCCCGACCCAGATCAAGTACTGCGGTGGTGTCCTGGCCGATTTTGCTCGCCAGACGGGCCATCCGGTTTTCCTGGTGGGGCATGTCACGAAGTCGGGTGATCTGGCGGGGCCCAAGCTGCTGGAGCACATGGTGGACACGGTGCTGTATTTCGAAGGTTCGGGTGGCGGCAGCATCCGCATGGTGCGGGCGGTGAAGAACCGCTTTGGCACCACCGGCGAATTGGCCGTGATGGAAATGCGCGGCGATGGCCTGGCCCCGGTTGATCAGGCGGGCGTGCTGTTCCTCAGTGGCCGGCGTGGCATCGAACCCGGCGCGTCGGTGTGTGCGGTCAAGAACGGCTCGCGCACCTTCCTGGTCGAGGTGCAGGCCCTGGTTTCGAGTTCGCGCTACGGCACACCCCAGCGCGTGGTCCAGGGTGTGGACAGCAAGCGCGTGGCCCTGCTGGGCGCGATCCTGGAAAAACGAGCCGGGCTGGATCTGGGTGGCTGCGATATCTTCGTCAAGGTGGCCGGCGGCGGTCGGGTCGATGATCCGGGGGCTGATCTGGCGATCATGGCGGCGCTGGCGTCGTCGCTGCGGGAGCGGCCGGTGCCGCTGGACACGCTGGTGCTGGGCGAGGTGGGCCTGACCGGTGAGGTGCGGCAGGTGGCGGATATGGAATCCCGCCTGCGTGAAGCCTCGCGCCACGGCTTCAGTCGCGCCATTCTGGCCAAGGGTCAGGCTGGTACCAAGCCGCGGCGGATCAAGGGTATGGAGCTGGTCACGGTCGCCAGTGTCGAAGAAGCGGTGGCCCTGGCTCTGGAACCGCGCGGTCGCCAGGCTGGAGGTCGCGCGTGAGTGCGGCCCTGCATTTGATCCTGCTGGCCGGCGGCAAGGGCTTGCGGGCCAGCGACGAGAGCGGTGTGCCCAAGCAGTTCCGTCCGACCGGACGGGGGTTGCTCTTTGCCGTGAGTCTGCGTGAATTCTGCCGACAGTCGCCGGCTTCGCCGTGGCACCTGGCCAGTGTGACCGTCACCGCGCCGGCCCGGTGGCACGAGACGATTGCCACTGAACTGGCCGACCTTGGTCCGGCCCGGCAGATGGCTTTGCCCGGCGAAACCCGCACGGCCTCGACCTGGAATGCTGTCCGCGAATTGAGAGCCGCACAGAAACCCGCATCTGACGATCTGGTGGCCGTGCATGATGCGGCGCGACCATTCGCGTCGCGCCGGCTGCTGGATGCCCTGGCCCTGGCGGCCCTGACGCATGGCGGTGCAGTGCCCGGTGTGGCGGTCCCCGACACGATCGTCCAGGCGGGCGGCGGGCCGGTCGCGTATCTCCGCCGTGACTTGTTGCGGGCCGTGCAGACACCGCAGGTTTTTCAGTGGGCCGCTTTCGCTGCAGCCCATCAATGGGCCCACGAGGCGGGCGAGTCCTTCACCGACGATGGTGGCCTGCTGGCCCAGCGCGGGCAGGCGCCGGCCGTGGTTCCTGGCGAGGCAGGGAACTGGAAGGTCACGACTGCCGCTGATTGGCAGCGGGCCGTGGATATTCTGCGCTGAAATATCCCCTGTGCAAGGTGAGGCCAGGGTCTTGCGGTGCGACGGCTTGCCTTCGTATGCTATTTAGACAATTATCGTCCTCTTCAGCTGTCGAAGGATTGCCCATGTTATTTCCGGTTCTCTTGCGGAATCTTCGTTTGTCTGTTCTCTGCCTGACGCTGCTGATCATGGCCGCCGCTGTACAGCGGGCTGCGGCTCAGGACACCAGTCCACGGATCGGCCTCAGTGCTTCCCGCGATACCTACCTCGACCAGATCGATGTCGAATTCGACACGGACTTCACCCTTTACGTCATGGTATTCGGGCCGGCTGACGGCGTGCCAATGACCCAATCGATCAGCAAGATGCCCTGGGTTATCCACCAGGTGTGCTGTGGCGCAGTGCTTGAACTGAACAACATCGAATTCAACCCAGCCCTGGAGCACACGGGTTTTCCGTTGTCCGGAACCGTGAGCTCCGTCCCAAACTGTATCGATCAGGACAGTATTTGGCTGGCGACCCTGACGGTCCGGCTGGCCTCACCGCAGCCCGGGGCGTTCCTGTGGGCATCCGGTCCTTTTGGCGCCATTCTGGATTGTGCGGGCGAGACCCAGTTCATGTCCGGGCTGGCCGTGACGATCAATATGGATGAGAGTCCAGCGCCGGCCGAGGCCAGCCCCTGGGGTCAGATCAAAGCGATGTACCGGTAGCGGCCGGCCTGCCACCATAGCGCAGCAAGCGCAGGGCGTTGGCCACGACCACAAGACTGCTGCCTTCGTGCAGGACCACGGCCCAGCTCAATTCCAGCCAGCCGAAGACCGAGGTGACGATCAGCAAGGCGATCACGGCCAGGGAAACTCCGAGGTTTTGCCTGATGATCTTGCGGCTGGCGCGGCTCAGGCCTACGGCAAACGGCAGCTTGCCCAGGTCGTCGGCCATCAGGGCCACATCGGCGGTCTCCAGGGCCACGGCCGTACCGGCGCCGCCCATGGCGATGCCCACCGTGGCGGTGGCCAGGGCTGGTGCGTCATTCACGCCGTCGCCCACCATGGCGATCGCTCCGTATTCCGTGTTCATGGACCGGATGGCCTGCAGCTTGTCTGCGGGCAACAGCCCGGCCCGCACATCGGTGACCCCGACTTCGGTACCGATTCGCTCGGCGACCTCCGAGTTGTCTCCGGTCAGCATCACCAGTTTGCCGATTCCCATTTTCTGCAGCGCCTTGAGGACCTGTTGTACCTGGGGCCGCGGCGTGTCGGCCAGCGCCAGTACGCCGAGGAAGGATTCGCCGTTGCGTACGATCATGGCCGTCTTGCCCTGGCCTTCAACGGTTGCCACGCTCGAGGCGATGCTGTCCGGCAAATCGATCCCGGCCATTTCACGGAAGAGTCGCAACGAACCGATCTGCACCGGCAGGTCGCCCAGCCGGGCCTGCACGCCACGACCGGCCACGTTTTCCAGGTCGCTCACCGGCGGGAGCGTCAGCTCTCTTGCCCGCGCGGCCTTGACCACCGCCAGGGCCAGCGGGTGGCTTGAGCCCTGCTCGACGGCGCCGGCAACTTGCAGCAGGTCGTCCGTCGTGGCGCCAGCGTGGGGCAGGATATCCGTCAGGGCGAACAGGCCCTCGGTGAGGGTCCCTGTCTTGTCAAAGGCGATCGCCTTGAGGCTGCCCAGATTCTCCAGATGCACGCCACCCTTGATCAGGACACCGTTGCGGGCAGCCCGGGCGATACCCGCCAGAACGGCAGCCGGCGTGCCGAGCGCCAGGGCGCAGGGAGAGGCGGCCACGAGCAGCAACATTCCCCGGTAGAAACTTTCGCGCAGGGGCATCCAGCCGGTCAGCGGCGGCACGACGACGGCGGCCAGGACGAAGATCAGCACCGACGGCACGAACCAGCGGGTGAACCGGGTGGTGAATTGCTGGGTCGGGCTCTGCTGGCTCTGGGCTTCGGCGACCATCCGCATCACGCGGTTGAGGGTGTTGTCCCGGGCCAGGCGCGTGACCTCGACTTCCAGGGCGGCGTCCTGGTTGATCGTGCCGGCGAACACATCATCACCCGGGGACTTGGGTACGGGCACGCTCTCGCCGGTGACCGGACTCTGGTCCAGGGCGCTGTCCCCGGCAGTGATCAGGCCGTCGACCGGGACGCGGTCACCTGGTCGCACGAGTACCACGTCGCCTATCTGCAGGTCTTCAACCGGTCGTTCGACCAGCTCATCGCCTTGCTTCACCCGGGCGGTGCGCGGCATCATTTCACCCAGGGCGTTGACGGCGTTGCGGGCGCGATCGAGGGCATAGTGCTCGCCGGCGTGCCCGAGGCTGAACAGAAAGAGCAGGAACGCGCCTTCCAGCCATTCGCCGAGAATCGCGGCGCCCACCGCGGCCGCCAGCATCAGGACGTCCGTATCAAACTTGCCCTTGAACAGCCCAGGAATGGCGTGCGTGGCGATGTCGTAACCGCCGGCCAGATACGAGAGCAGAAAAAGACCAAGGGCCAGTCGCGGGGGCATTGCAAACAGTGTCGTGCCCAGCCAGCCGGCCAGCAACAGCACCCCGGCGAGGCCAACCAGTAGCAGGGTCCAGCGCTCCTGGGCCCAGTGGGGCAGGAAGGCCGGGGCGCTGCCGTGGTCATGGCCGGAATGTCCTTCATGGTCAGCGACCGGCGGTTGGGCATCGGGCCAGTCCAGGGGCTGGACGCCGAAATCCAGGATGATCCGGGCGATCGTCCCGGGTTGCAGCATTGTCGTGTCGTAGGCGACGAAGGCCAGCCCCGCGGCGTGATTCACGCTGGCGTGCAACATGCCGGGCAAGCCGGCGAGTTTATGGGTGAGCGAGAGTGCGGTATCGGCACGGCCCCGGTCCCGGAAGGCCACCCGTTCATGGCGGTAGCGGCTGGTGAAATCGGATCCTGCCTGCCGGGCCAGTCGGTGGACAGCCGCCAGAGAGACGAGGTTGGGGTCGAAGTGCAGGCATAGTGCCGGCGGACTCGTGTCCTGCCGTACATGCACATGTGATATTCCGTGCTGCCTGCGCAGGCTGTCCTGCAGGCGCACGACGCAGTCGTCGCTGCCGTCCTCGATCTCGGGCAACAGGAGCGGGATCTCGATTTCCACGGTTTCTTCAGTCATGGGGCAGTCCGATCCGTTGGGGTTGGGGACCTGTCGACCTAGTCGTGCTGGATGTGGTCAAGGCTGCGCTGGAAAATGTCGGCGACATGGGCGTCGTCCAGGCTGTAGGCGATCCGGCGGCCTTCGCGACGGGCTCGCACCAACCGCATTTGGCGCAGCGTGCGCAACTGGTGGGAGGCCGCCGATTCGCTGATCCCGACAATACTTGCCAAAGTGCCGACATTGGTCTCGCCGTCAAGCAGCGCCGCAATGATGCGCACTCGGCTGGGATCACTCAGGGCGCTGAAGAGTTCGGCCAGTTGGCGGGCCTGTTCGGCGGCAAGGGGTGGCATGACTGCTCCTTGTTGTGTGAATATGTGAACATCTGAACATATATAATAGCATAATCCCGCCTGCCGTCAAGAGAAGCAGCCACCACGTGGTCGTGGTGGCTGCCGTGGTTGGGCGAGATTCCGGGCGAGGCCTTTACTTGACGAGAGTCATGAACCGGGACTGGGGCACGCCATCCACCCGCAGGCGCGAAACGTAGGTGCCGCTGGGCAGGCGTCGCCCCTGTTTGTCCGTACCATCCCAAACCGCTTCCAGATGCTGCCCGGAGGCCTGCTCAGTTTGCACCAGGGTCTTCAGCAATCGGCCCCGCACGTCCAGAATATCCAGTTGCACAGAGACCGTACCCGAGCCTTCCGCCAGTTCGTACGGAATGCGGGTCAGCGGATTGAAGGGGTTGGGGTAGTTGGCCAGCAGGCGATGGCGGGAGTCGGGCACGTCGCCCACCGGGGCTGCCGCCAATTCGTCCATGGCCGCATCGATCGCCGCCTTGACGACCACCTCGTCCCAGTCGCCGCGCCACTTGATGATCCCGTCGCCCCCGACGACGAACAGGTAATCGTAGTTGCAGTTGTAATCGGTGAGGATGCCGGCCTGTCCGCCGTACATCAGGACCGGGTAGGTGATGTTGGCGTTGGCGATGAAGATGTTGACCTGCAGATCGCCGCCATCCCAGGTGTCGATGGCCAGGGCCTGGATCTTCTCGGGCGGGTAGGTGTTGACCAGAGCCTCCGTACCGGGGGCTTTCGTGATGCAGGCGCTTCAGCCGTAGCCGATGATGAACAGCAACACGACCTTGCCTGAATGCTGGCTCAGGGTTTGTGTGCCGCCACCCCACACCGGGAGGCTGAAGTCGGCAGCCGGTGTGCCCACATCGCCGGGGCCGGCCAGCGCGGTGCTGCTTATCAGGATCAGGCACAGGCTCAAGAACCAGTTGCGGTGTGCGCGGGTAGTTGGCATGACTCGGCCCTCCGGGGAATGCGGCAAACAAGACAAAAATGGTCTTACCATTTAGAGCTTAGGAAAATTCCAGGGAGCCGCAATACCCCGGGGGGCGCCGGAGCGCCCCCGGAGGACCTACTTGATCAAAGTCAGGGCTTTGGTTGCCTGCCACGTACCTATCTGCAGGCGCGCGAGGTAGGTCCCGCTGGCCACCTGGCGTCCTGCCGTGTCCTGGCCGTTCCAAACGGTCTCGTAGCGACGACCGGCAGTGGCGGTCTCGTCCAGCAGCACGGCAACCAGCCTGCCTTGCAAATCCACGATTTCCAGCCGTGCGGCCTGGGACGTCGAGTGGGGCGCCAGGCTGAAGCTGAGCCTCGTGCTGGGGTTGAACGGGTTGGGGAAGGCGCCGCCAAAGCTATGGCCAACCGGCTCGACACGGGCTACCGGCGACGGGGCCAGCGCGGCCAGTCCGGCGTCGATTGTCGCCCGCAGTGCCACGTCATCATAGAAGCCGCGATAGAGGATGATGCCGTCGCCGCCGATGACGAAGACAAAGGCCGCCTCGCACTCGTAGGCTGCCCGCACGCCGCCGGTGTAGCCGTTCATCAGAATTGGATACGTGATGCCGGTCTGGTTGCGGTAGTTGTCCAGCAAGGCCTCGGTGCCATCCCACAGATCGACAGCGAGGGTTTGGAAGTTGGGGCCGGCGTAGTCAATGGTGAGGGTCTCCGAACTGGGACCGTGCTCAATGCACTGCGGTCAGCCATAGCCGATCATCATCAGGAGCACCACTTGCCCCTGATGGTCGCTCAGGGTGTGTGGGCCACCGTATTGGGCGGTCAGGGTGAAATCCGGCGCGGGTTTGCCCACACCGGCGACAAGTCCGGCGAGCGCAGGTTGAACCAGAAGCGTGACAAATAGCAGGGCACCAAGGCAGGCGTTGCGGCGAGGCATGGCCGATCTTTCGTCAGGGGAGAGGATGACAATTGTCCTGATTCAGCATAGGCATGGCGGGGACGGTCCGCAAGGGGTGCTCAATGCGATCCTTGGCGTGAGAGTCAATCGGCTGTACTATCCGGCAAATTCCCCAAAGGAGCGTTGGCGTGCACCACGATCTTTCCAGCGGCCGGGCCTTCTGCCGGCAGATCCATCTCGGTGGTGACCGGAATTTCTGCTACCTGTTGGCCGACACCGAGACCGGGCAGGCTGCCGCAGTAGATCCCGGATTTGCCCCCGCTGACCTGCAACGGCTGGCCGGAGAGGCCGGCCTGACCATCAGCCGCATTCTGATCACCCACGGCCACAGCGACCATATCGGCGGTCTGGCCGAACTCGTGGCCCTGACCGGTGCGACAGTCCACGCGGGTGCGGCGGACAACGTGCCGGGAGCGGCGGCCATTCAGGATGGCGACACGCTTTCCCTGGGCGGGCTGTCGGTAACCTGTCTGGCGACACCCGGGCATTCGCCGGGCCATTTCTGCTATCTGTTTGCGGGGCGTCTGGTCACGGGCGATATCCTCTTCTGCGGCAAGGTGGGGGGGACGGGATCCTATTTTCCCGGCTCGTCGGCTCAGCAGGAGTACGACTCACTGCAGCGTCTGCTGCAACTTCCGGACGAGACGCTCGTCCTGCCCGGTCACGACTACTATGGCGGGTCCGGCCGGATGCCCCACTCGACAATCGGGCACGAGCGGCGGCACAACCCCTTCCTGACCGCTGCGGGCTTTGACGGTTTCCGTGATCTCAAGGAAAACTGGGCCGCCTACAAACAGGAGCACAATATCCGGTGAAAAAACTTCTCGCACCTGCGGCCGGCAATGCCTGGCGCTGCCTGATTCTCAGCCTGCTGGGGCTGGTCCTGGGTTCGTTCGTCCTGATCCTGCATTTGGACCTGGAACTCATCCCGGCGGTGGCGGCACAACTGGGCAGCGGACTGCTGTTGGGCGGGGCGTGGTTCATGGCTTTCCGGTTCCTGATGGTCGACACCTGGGGCCGTCGTCTGTGGTGGCTCGTTCTGCTCGGGTCCCTGGGCCTGGTGCTGGCCGGCGGCACCACCGGCATGGGCTTCGCCATTGCTTTTTCAGTGTTCATGCTGGAGTTGCGCCGCTACAAACCGTGGCGCCGGGTTTCGGCCCGGCGGCGGGCGCTCGGCTTCGGCCTGGGCCTGGTGGCCATTGTGCTGCTGATCTCCACGCAAAGACTGTGGGGCGTGCCAGGTGATTCGAGCCTGGGCACGGTGGGTCGCAACCTGGGTACCTGGTCGCTCTGGTCGCTGATCATCTTCTGGGTCACGTCGCTGCTTCATCTGGCCGTGAACATGCGCCTGCACTTCCTGCGGTTGCGGGCCAAACTCGCCGTCAGTGCCTTCCTGATTGGGGTCGTGCCGCTGTTGTTCATGGTCGCGTTGGGGGCGGTTGTGGTCTACACCACGCTCGGCGGTGCGCGGGCGGCCCGCCTGGACACCACCCTGGAGAGTTGGCGGGACATGACTGCCCATGGCGCCGACCTCGGTGGGGCCTTGTTTGATACGACTTTTGTCTGGCCGGACAAGGCATTGCCGGCGCGGCCAGGTGTGGTCGTGCGCGCGGCGCCGCCCTGGGTGCCGGAGGTGAGCGTCGGGATGAAGCGTCTTGTTCTCGGGGCGGCCCGGGTCCGACGCGACAGTCTGGGGTTCCGCGGTCCGGTGGCTGCCGATTCGACCGACTACTTCCTGATTGACGGCGACATCTGGCTGATGCGCTGGCAGGGCCTGACCGCGGACCAGCCCCGGGTGCAGGCATGGCAAGTGGGGCCGGGACCTCTGCGCAAGCTTTCGGGCATTCTCAAAGCGGGCCTGGATGTGTCGGCGACCGGGTCCGCGACCCGCGAGGGCGGCATGACGATAAATACCGAGGACGGTGAACTGGCGGCGGCCGGTTTCGGCGGTTTTCATCTCAGCTATCGCGACTCCTTGGCCGCAGGCGGCAGCAAGCCGGCCTTCTGGAACCGTTACCTGTATTTCGGCGGCTCCCTTCAGGATATGCTCACGTTGCGCAAGAGCAAGATCGGTACGACGACCCTGTTCATCCAATTGCGGGTCGGCTGGCGGGATCTGACCGATGAGTTCGTGGCCGGCAATGCCAACCTCAATATCCTGGTCGTCGTCGGCCTGGGCATCGCCGTCTTTCTGTTTCTGATAGTCGAGATATTCGCCGTTTTCTTCGGGGTCCGAATCAGTGAAGGTATCGTGGCCGGTGTGCACGCGCTGCATCGGGGGACGAGGGCGGTGGCCGCGGGGGACCTGGAGACCGTGATCGAGATTCCCAACGAGGACGAGTTCGGGGATCTGGCGGCCAGTTTCAACGAGATGACCCTCGCGGTGCGGCACGGCCGGGAGATTGCCCTGGCCAACGAACGTTTGACCATGGAACTGGCTACGGCTAGGGAGATTCAGGTGCGCCTGTTGCCCAGCGATCAACCGCGCGTGCTGGATTTTGAAGTGGCCGGCGCGAGTGTTCCCAGCCGGGAGATCGGCGGCGACTACTACGATTTTCTGGCGCAGGGCAGTGACCGGATCGGCATCGCCATTGGCGACGTGTCCGGCAAGGGCATGCCCGCGGCCCTGCTGATGGCCAACCTGCAGGCCAGCCTGCACGGGCAGGTGCTGCATCCCGGATCAGTGGCCGGCGTTGTCGCGCGGGTGAACAACCTGCTGGTGCGCTCCACGGATCCGCACATGTTCGCCACCTTCTTCTACGGGCTGCTGGACGCATCGGCAGCCACCTTCACCTGCACCAATGCGGGGCATAATCCGCCATTGGTTCTGCGCGCCGACGGCACGATGGAAGAATTGACTACCGGCGGTCTGCTGCTGGGTATGCTGGGTGACCAGCCCTACCAGCAGGAGTCCGTGCAACTGGCCCCGGGCGAGGTGATCGTTCTGTACACCGATGGCATCACCGAAGCGGTCGGGCCCAGCGCCGAGGAAGATGACCCGGAGGCCATGTTTGGTGAGGAGGCCCTGCGCGCGGTGGTGCTGGGCAACCGGCACCTGCCGGCGGCCGGAATCAAGGATGCGATTCTGGCGGCGGTCACGGCCCACACCATGGGCGTGGCCCAGTCGGATGACATCACGCTGGTGGTGATCCGGCGGCAGGGGTAAATCCGGCTGGAAACTCTTGGCCCGGCGGGGTATGTTTGCCAGCCCGGCGCCGGGCCGGGCCCTGCTTGGAACATACAACCTGCGGTCAGGAGACCGTGGTCGGGAGAACGCTCATGCCCGTGTGGCTCAAGGAATTCAGACCCATCCTGCTCCTCCTGGTTGTTGTGGCTCTTGTCTTCTATCGGCTGCCGGCCGTGGACGTGGGGCACGACAAGCGCTACCTGAAGCGGCGCATCCTCAACTGGCTGCCCCTCGGGTTGACCTATGCTTTCCTGTACATGGGCCGCTACAACCTGAAGGTCAGCAAGTTCGCCTTCGAGGAGATGAGTGGCAGCGACGGCAGTCCCCTGATGGGCAATGCTGATTTCGGTATGATTTTCATGTGGGGCACGATTGTCTATGGCATCTCGTTCCTCATCAACGGACCGCTGACTGATCGTCTCGGCGGCCGGTTCTCTATTTTGACCGGCGCCCTGGGTGCCCTGGTGCTGAATGCGGCCATGGGACTGGCTTCCTTGTCCCTGGTTCACCATGGGCCGATGTCAGGCTTTCTCACGGCCAATTTCGTCGTCGTATTCTCGGTTTTGTACGCCACGAACATGTACTTCCAGAGCTTTGGGGCCGTGGCCATCGTCAAGGTGAACGCGCCCTGGTTTCACGTGCGCGAACGTGGGGTCTTCGGCGCGATTTTCGGGATTCTCATTTCGCTGGGCATCTACTTCGCCTTCGATCTGGGCAGTATGATTCTCGAAGGGCTGGGCTTGGTTTGGGTGTTCTTCGTGCCCGCAATCCTGCTGGCCGTTTTCTGGGTGATCGATTTCCTGGTTGTACGCAATTCGCCGAGTGAGGCTGGTCTGGGTGATTTCAACACCGGCGATGCGACATCTGGCGACGATGGTCCGGCCCTGGGTGCCCGGGCCGTTTTTGGCATGATGCTGCGTAATCCCATCATCCTGACCATTGCCGGCGTCGAGTTCTGCAGTGGATTTCTGCGGCAGGCGATCATGCAGTGGTTCCGCACCTTTGCCAAGCAGACTGATGTCGTGCTCGGGCTGAAGTCCAGTTTCGTCTATGACAACTGGGGCTTGCTGCTGTGCATCGCCGGTATCACCGGTGGCGTACTGGCTGGCACGATCAGTGATCACCTGTTCCAGTCCCGGCGCGGCCCGGTGGCCGGCTTCCTGTATGGCGTGATGCTGGTCGGGTCGATCCTGCTGGCCTTTACCTACCAGACGCCCATTGTCGGCTGGCTGGTCATTGTGATGTCAATGGCCGTGATCGGTGTGCACGGCATGCTCTCAGGCACCGCGAGCATGGACTTCGGCGGGGCCAGAAATGCGGGCATCGCCGTGGGAATTATCGACGGATTTGTCTATCTGGGGACGGCTTTCATGTCCCTGACCTACGCTTTGGTGCTGCCCCGGGAAGAGTTGGACGCCGCCGGTCATATCGCCGGTGCGGCAGCGGACCCGGCCAAATGGCAGGCCTGGCCTCTGGCCATGATCCCGATGGCGGTCATCGGCCTGTTCCTGACCCGGCGTCTGTGGAACGCCAAGCCCAAGCCCAAGACGGCTTAGAGGATTCGCCCATGTCCGCGTTGAGATGCCCAATCAAGGGGGCGGCTGTGCTGGCCGCCCTGTTGCTTTTCGCCCCGGGTGGAGCCCACGGCCAGAGTTCCGGAGCGGTCTCGGATTCAATGCCTTCGACACCCGGGTTTCTGGTCGTGGCCGGCGATACCCTGTGGCTGGTCGAGCCGCTGGAAGTGCTGGGCTCAAGGGTGCCGGTAGCCCTGCCCGGTGTCGTGCGCACGATGAGTGTGATCACCACTGCTGAAGTGGAACGGGCACCGGGGCGGTCAGCCGGCGAATTGCTGCAGTCGGTGCCCGGGGTTGTGGTCAGCCAGCGTCAGCAGTACGGCGTGCAGTCGGATCTGACCCTGCGCGGTTCGACATTTGATCAGGTCGAGGTCCTGCTCAATGGTTTCTCGGTCGGCGATCCGCAAACCGGACACCACGCCCTGGACCTGCCGGTGGGCAAGGGAGATATATCTCGTCTGGAGGTGTTGCCGGGACACGGTTCATCACTCTACGGCGCCGGAGCGTTTGGCGGTACGGTGAACGTTGTGACTCGGCGTCCGGCTGAACGTTCTGGCGGCCGCACAACAATGACCGGCGGTGACAACGGGATCTGGGGCGTGGAAGGCGCGGCTGATCTGCGCCTGGGCAAGAACACCGGCAGTCGCTTCTCTCTGGAACACTTCCGAACCGATGGCTACGAGGTGGACCAGCCTGACGGCAGCCGGGCGTGGGGCGGCAATGATGCGGACACCTGGTCGGGCACCGGGCGAGTCGTGCACCAGGGTGCAGGCGGCGAGTGGGATTTTTTCGGCGCCGCCAGTGACCGCCAATACGGCGCCCTGGATTTCTACGCTCCGTTTCCGTCCTACGAGAAAACGAAGTCGACATTCGTGTCGGCCCTCTACCGCACTGATGTGTCTGACCGCATCACCCTGGAGCCGCGGGCATTCTTTCGCCGCCATCGTGACGAATTCATTCTCCTACGCGACAATCCTGCGGCCTATACCAACGATCACGTCACACGCAAGACCGGAGGCGAGTTGCGCGGACTGCTGAAAATGAATGCGAACCATACTCTGGCCGTCGCTGGCGAAGCCGCCTACGAGGACATCGACAGCCGTGGTCTGCGCGGCGGCGTCGGAGCTGAGGCGCTGGGTTCGCACCTGCGACGCCGGCTCTCATTGGCAGCAGAACTGAACCGTCACGGCGGGCCGGTACGCTGGCAGGCAGGCGGCCGAGTCGATCGGCAGACAGGTTATCAGGCCAGTTTTTCCGGCTCAGGCGCAGTTTCCTACGAGGCTTCCCACGCCATGACCTGGCGTGCCAGTGCTGGTACCGTCTATCGGCTGCCGACCTTCACGGACCTCTACTACCGCGATCCGGCCAACATCGGCAACCCGAATCTGGTGCCGGAGACCGGTTGGACCTGGGATACGGGTTTGGAACTGGCCGGCGGCCCCTGGAGCGGCCGGGTCACCTATTACGAGCGCTATGAAGAAGACCGGATCGAATGGGCGCGAGCCGTTGGTGATGCGCTGTGGCAGGTCATGAACATCGCCGAAGGCACGACGCGCGGCTTCGAACTGGCGGCGGCCTGGCGCCATGCGGCTGGTCACGGGTTGGGACTCGGCTGGTCCCGGATCGACCAGGAGAGCAATCTGCCGGCTGGTTTTGAAGGTAAATATACGCTGCTGGTGCCGCGCCACGTGGTGACGGGACAGGCCGTTTTGGCCGTGCACCGCAACCTGCACTGGACCCTGAGCGGTCGCTTCGTGGAACACAACGCGGGGCCGGTTGATTTCCGTTCTTTCCTGGTCGTGGACAGCCGGATCGACTGGCACGGCGACGCGGGCTGGTTGGCCGGTTTCGCCGGTACCAATCTGGCGGACCGGCGCTACGAAGAGGTGCCGGGCGTGCAGATGCCGGGCACGGTCTTTACGGCGACCGTGGGCTATGAATTCTAATTGAAGATGTCCATGTGCCGCCAGCGCCCGGACCGGAAGCGCCGCCACATGATCCAGCCCTGGGCCAGGTAGCAGACCGAGGCGCCGACCCAGGCCATGATCACGTCGCCACCGCGATACACGATCAGGTACCAGGTCAGCGGAATGAATCCGCCCCACATCAACACCAGCGTGACCAGCATCGTATAGCGCGTGTCGCCGGCCCCCTGCAGGATGCCGCTGCTGAGCATGCGGATGCCGTCGAAGTACTGGAAGATCGCGGCAGCCACCGAGAGGCCGACACCCAGGGCGAGAACCTCAGGATCGACCGTGAACACGCGAAAGATATGGTGGCGCAGCAGGATCATCACAGCGGCCAGACCCAGCGAATAGTACGAACCCAGTTTGTAGGTCTGTCGCCCGTAGTGAGCTGCCCGGTCCGGTCGCCCGCCGCCGATCTCGTTGCCGGTCAAGACGCCCGCCGCCGTGGTCAGACCCCACATGGGCATGAAGCTGAACGACAACAACTGGATCGTGATCTGACTGGCTGCCAGCTCCACCGCGCCAATGGTGCCGATGAAGATCATGAACATCAGGAAGCCGCCCATATCGATGAAGTTTTCCCAGGCCGCGGGCACGCCCACCCGGATCAGGTTGGCGATGGCCCGGGGCTCTGGCCGGCGGGGACGGTGGATGGCGTACTTGCGCCGCAGGTGGGGCGCGACGGCCCACAGCAGCAGGGCGACCGCGTTGACGGCCACGCCCACGCTGGTGCCGATGGCGGCGCCCTTGACGCCCATGGCGGGCACCGCCAGCCAGGTGTGCCCGCCCAGGGAGAAGCCGCTCCAACCGAAGATCAGCCACACATCCAGAACCATGTTGACCGCGTTGCCGATGATCCCGGCGTACATGGGCACGCGCACGTCGCGGCGACCCTGGAAGAAACCCATCAGGGCGAAGCTGACCTGGGTGAATACCGCGCTCAGGCTGCGCCACTTGATGTAGATGTAGGTCAATTCCTGCACCGCCGGCGGGTTGTGGGTCCAGGGCAGGACATGGTAGCTGTAGTAGCCCAGCACCTGCAGGATCAGGCCGCTGATGATCGCGATGTACAACCCCTGCCAGGTGTAGTGGGCCACGCTGTCCGGGTCGTTGCGCCCGTGGCTCTGGCTGACAAACGTGCCGGCGATGCGGCTGAGGTTGTTGAACAGGGAGTAGGCCGTCCAGGTCAGCATGCCGCCCAGGCCGACTGCGGCCAGCGAAACGCTGTCCACCCGGCCGATCAGGGCCGTGTCCACGGTCCACATCAGGGTTTGCGAGAGCATCGTCAGGATGGTGGGTGTGGCCAGGGCCATGATTTCGCGTCGGTCACGCACGACGAACAGACGCCAGTGGCGGCGTCCGGTCTCGGGTTGGGGAATGGGACGTTGTCCGCCGCCGGTCATGTCGAATTCTTCGGTCAGACGTGTTGTGATCGTTGCGACACCGCGTGACTTGCCGCGCTTCGTGCCGTATGTTTGGCAGACACCATGGCAACTTGCAGCCGCCAGGTCCAATGAAAGATTTTCGAGCCGCTTCTGTGGAAGCTGCGCCGGAGGCATCACCCTGAAACCAGCCGAACCCCGTTGCCTGCCCCGCGCCCGCGGGCCCCTGGCCGGTACCGTGAAGGTGCCCGGTGACAAGTCCATTTCCCACCGTGTGGCCCTGTTGGCCCTGTTGGCGGATGGCCCGTGCCGGGCCAGTGGCTGGCTGGTCAGCGAAGACACAATGGCGAGTTTGAACGCGGTCGCCAGACTGGGAGCCCAGGTCTCGCAGGATGGTGACCGGGTGGCGATCACACCGCCGCCGACGCGACCGCGGACCGACCTCACGCTGGACTGCGGCAACAGCGGCACAACCTGCCGTTTGCTGTGCGGCCTGCTGGCCGGCTGGCTGCCGATGGGCGCGGCGGTCACGCTGACGGGAGACGCATCCCTGAGCACGCGACCGATGAAGCGGGTCGTTGAACCGCTGCGGCGAATGGGTGCGGATATCACGTTCCTGGCAGCGGATGGTTGCCTGCCGTTGCGGGTTGCCGGCGCGCCGCTAAAGGGAGTGGATCATGTGCTGCCGGTGCCGTCAGCCCAGGTCAAGTCGGCGCTGCTGCTTGCTGGCCTGCAGGCCAGCGGCACGACAACCATCAGCGGGGATGGCGGCAGCCGGGATCACACCGAATTGCTGCTGCAGACGATGGGTGTTTCCTGTGCGCCGAATGGCCCGGAGGTGGATCTGGCCATAACGGGCGGCGCCCGGCCGGCGGCCTTTGATGTGCCGGTGCCCGGCGACCCGTCGACGGCGGCTTTCCTGCAGGTGGGGGCCGCCCTGGTGCCCGATTCGGATTTGACAACGACGGGTCTGAGCTTGAATCCGACACGGGTCGGGGCGCTGCGGGCCCTGCGCCAGAGTGGGGCGCGGGTGGAAATAGTGCGCCCGCATGGCCCGCCCGGCGGGGAGGCGCTCGGTGATGTACGCATCAGACCAGCGCCGCTGCGGCCCCTGACTATCACTGGTCCGGAGATACCGGCGCTCGTCGACGAGATCCCGATCCTGGCCGTCCTGGCGACCGGGGCGACAGGCGAAACGGTGATCACCGGCGCGGCCGAGCTGCGCGTCAAGGAGTCCGACCGACTGGCCCTGATGGCCGACAACCTGCGCCGTCTGGGCGCGGACGTCAGCGAACTTGAAGACGGCCTGCGCATCAAGGGGCCGAGCCGGCTGCGAGGCGGTCCCGCGGGCGCGCCACTGATGTTGCGCACCGGGGGTGATCATCGCATCGCCATGGCCATGGCGGTGGCGGCGTTGATCAGTGAGGGCGAATCCACACTTGATGATTTTGGTTGTGTGGCCGTATCCTTTCCCCACTTCTTCGCGAC
>JAJRWA010000138.1 GCA_024277025.1 Candidatus Krumholzibacteriota bacterium
GAACGGTGGCTATGGTCGCGCCGCCGCCCAGCAGACCCAGCAGGTGCCCGTGGGCAAAAAACAGCACCGCCGCCAGGGCTGTCAACAAGGCGCCTTTGCCGCGATCCCGCAAAGCCAGCCCGCACAGCAGCCAGAGCAGAAGCACTGCCGCCGCCGTCACCAGGAGGGACAGATACGCCGCCTCGGGCCGCACCGCTGCGGTGTTCTGCGCCAACAGGTGCAAGGGCGGATAGAGGGCCAGCAGCAGGGGATGCCAGGGGCGGATGCGGGTCATGGATTCTCCGGTTGAGCTGGGTTGGGGCGTTTCCGGGCGGGATTTTAGCACAGGCAGTGCGGGGGTGGGATGTCATTCTGACCTTCATTATATTCGCCATGTTTTCGTTTATTGCCTTGACAAACAGACAAATGTCTGTTTAAATACTCCTGTGTCACCCAAGGCCCCAATCAGCGAGATGCCACCATGGCCCAGCCCGTCACCAAACGTCGCCCCGCCGGCCAGACCCGTCGCGAGATCTTCGCCTTCGTGCGGGACCGGATCGCCGCGGGCGCGTCGCCGACGGTGCGCGAGGTGCAGCGGGCGTTCGGCTTTCGGGCCGTGCAGTCGGCGCGGCAGCATCTGGAAGCGCTGGTCGGTGAGGGCCGCCTGACCAAGGAAGCGGGCACCGCCCGCGGGTATCGCCTGCCCGCCGGCGGACCTGGCGGCGCCGACTCCGGACCGGTCGGCGCCGTCCGCTACATTCCGCGCCTGGGCCGGGTCCAGGCCGGCGCCCTGCAGGAGGCGATCGAGGATCCGGACGGCTGGCTGCCGGTCAGCGGCAGGGTCCAGCCGGACGAGGAAATGTTCGCCCTGACGGTGCGCGGCGAAAGCATGCGCGGGGCCGGCATCCTGCCCGGCGACACGGTGATCGTGCGCCGCCAGGCGGTGGCCCGCGACGGCGAGATCGTCGTGGCCATGGTCGCGGGCGAAGCCACGGTCAAACGTTTGAAACTGAGCGCGGGCCGGATCGTTCTCCAGCCGGAGAACCCCGATTTTGCGCCCATCGAGATCGCGCCGGATACGGAGATCCGGATTCTGGGTCGGGTCGTGGAAGTCCGCCGGCAGTTGGCCTGATCGCCAATCGTCAGCCCACGTCCGAACCGGAGGACCGGCGCAGCCCTGGCGTCCCCAGCGCCAGGTGGAACGGATAATTTTCCCATCCTGTCAAGGAGGTCGTCATGGCGGTTGCCGCCCGTGATCTCGCCTTGCTGTCGCCGGCCCTGCGCTGCCTGGGCGACGACATCGCTCCGGAGCCCGGCGGGCCGCCGGCCTGGACCCGTGCCGAACTGGCCGGCCGCCTGTGCGAGCTGAGCGCGGACGCCAACGGGGCGCTGTTGTCGGCGGCCGTGTCGGTGGTGCTGGACGCCCAGCGGCACGGCGAACCGGTGGCCTGGGTCTCGGCGCAGGCCGCGACTTTTTATCCGCCGGATGTGGCGGCTTGCGGCGTGGACCTGTCGGCGCTGGTGGTGGTGCGCGCGTTGGGCGCGCGCCAGGCCGGCCGGGCCGCCGACGTGCTCCTGCGCTCGGGGGCGTATGGGCTGGTGGTGCTCGATCTGGGGACGAGCGCCACTTTGCCCACGCCCCTGCAGGGCCGGCTGGTGCAACTGGCCTTGAAGCATGACGCGGCGGTGGTCTGCCTGACGGAAAAGAGCGCCGACGAGGCGTCGCTGGGTTCGCTGGTTTCGTTGCGAGGCGAAGTGCGGCGCCGGCGCGCGGGCACGGGCACGGGGTATACCTATCGGGTGCGGGCGTTGAAGGACAAAAGGCGGGGGCCGGGGTGGGTGGTTGAAGGGATGGGGGCGGCCTGACCAGAACAGGTGGATTGAGGAAATCTGTACTTGATTTTTTTTTTTCGGGGGGATGGTAAAGTTTGGCCAACCAAATGGTATTTGAAGTTTCATTTCGACAGCAAAACGGTGCTATGCACTAAATCCAGGGAGAAAATCATGAGATATGCGACGATTCTGTCGTGGCTCACCGCCATGATTGCAGTTGCGTCGGTTTCGCTTGGCGCGGAGACGCTTCCTATGGGCCCAGGGGTTGGCGGCCAGGTTCATGCGGTTGCTTTTGATCCTGACGATCAGGATCTAGTTTACGCGGGCGGAGACATCTGTGGGGTCTACCGGTATTCGATTGCCGCGGGAACATGGTCGGCGTGGTCGCAGGGACTTGACAACGGTGGCTTGAACTATTCCTACTACGTCGATGATATCCTGGTCGTTGGGTCAGACAGCCAGGTTCCCGTGGCCATGCAGGGAGTATATGCGGCAACTCATGGTGGTGTGTATTTTCGCAGAGATGATTCGACAGATTGGGAATTGATCACTCCTGGGCTGGACTATGAGGGTGGTTGGGCCTCAGTTGCGTTTGACAACTCGGGCAAGGACACGAGGCTTCAGATTCCCTTTTCCTGCCTCACTCTCGATGAGGCGAACGGCGTAATCTATGCGGGCGCTGGTCACGGTCGATCAGTGCGCAATCAGCCCAGAATGGATATCTATTATCCTACGGCAGGGTCATCAGTGGACTATCCCAACGCTCTTGCGGGTCCAGACAGCCAGTATTCGTTGTGGCGTATTGATCTATCGACTGGCGGAGCGGTCGTGGCTCCGGTTGTCGGGTCTCAGCACGGAAATGTGCGGCGGGTAATCTGGGCTGACCACGCTGCGGGAACGGAAGTCATTTACGCCTGCGATGAGGGGATCTTCACTTACACCCATTCCGCCGGTAAGGACATTAATCTGTGGCCACGAATCGAGAAGTCCGGCGGCGCTCTCGGCGTTTCTGAGGATCCGTGGGGTATTGGTGTCGGTTACAGCGGAACCCTGTTCGCGCTGATGAGCCGCGACACTATTCCAGACGGCTCCGGCGGTGAGATTGCGCGGGAGCCCGGCGTTTTTACCTTCGATCTGTTGGGCGATCGCACGACCGATAAATGGCATGAATTCGGGCCAGCGGGGGCTGACACGTTCCTGTGGCCCTATACGGAGACCTGGCAGTCGTTTGTGGCTGCCACGAAGCGTGATTTGACAGAACTTACCGTCGTCCCGGGGAACGGGGTTCTGCCTGATCAGCTTTTCGTGGGTGAACGCAAGACTCCCGACTATCGCAATGAACGAGGCGGGTATTTCCGTTTCGGTCGTTACCAGAATTCCGGCGCTTCCGTTGACGGCTGGGCTCATATTCATCGGACGAATGCGGCCGACGATGTCATCGTTGCCGATTGGGTTACGGGCGATATCGTATCGACGACGATGGCCCTGACGGATGTCGGATGGATGGGAGAGCACAGCCCGGACCTGTTTTCGCTGGTTCCATTCGCGGTCAGTTCGGCCGATCCGTCGCTGATGGTGGCGGTGGACTATCACATTCCGCTGATTTCGACCAACGGCGGGGCCACTTGGTCCAATCTGTACTGTACGGGCGATCCGGTCAGCGGTTGGCGTGCCAAGGGTCTCAACATCATGGCAGCAACTTGCAGCGATGTGTTGAGTGACGGGCGACTCGTGCTGGGGGCCAATGACTTCGGGGTTTTTCTGGAGAGTTCAACGGACTCGACGAAGTTCCATCTCTTGTACGACACGGGATGGCCGAGTGCCATCGACGTGGAATCGGTGAATTACGCCGGTACGAATGAGATCTACTTTGTAGACGACTATCACTTGCGTGACGATGGGACGCGAACGGACCGAATCCTGGCCTACGACGCTGATGCGGATGATGGTGTCTGGCGCGACATTGGTGCGGGAATCATGTCGAATCACGTGTCGGTCATGGACGTGGAACTTGTCTCGCCCACGAGGATGTTCGTTGCCATTGCGAATGATGAAGACTCGCCGAAGGTTTATCACGTGTTCGAAGGCACCCGGCCCGATACCGGGGCCGGTTTCGCCTGGGTTTGGCAGGATTGGTTTGACCCCGGGGCCAATGTCAGGATCATCAACTCCTTACACCATATCCCAGGTACGGATCTGCTGCTTATGGGGGCCAAGGCTCGGTGGGGCGATGGCACATTGTACGAAGGAGGAGTCTACTGCCTTGATATCTCAGACCAGACGGCGCCGCTTCAAACCTGGATCGCTGGCAATGCCGTGGGTGATGGCAAACTGTTCCGCAATGTGCGATGTTTCGCTTCCGATGAGACAGGGGATCACGTCTATGTCGGTACCTCCGGCGGAGACTCGCCTTTCTCCATAGGTCGGGGCGGTGTCATTGCATTGGTCGCGCCGTTTACGCCCAGTGGTTTCGACTCTCTTGCTTATCTTGCCAACGGTCCAACTATGGATGACACATTCGGGCTCGCGGGGATCAGCAATTTCCCCACTAATCCCAACGCGCTTGATTGGGAATATGTCACGCAGATCAGTGACATTCAAATCGATCCGGCCAACCCGCTGATCTTGTACATCGCGCTTGGGTGTCGCGGTTTCTATGATCGGCAATATGGTGCTTGGCGGTGTGATTTGCGGTCGGGAACATCCGACTGGTCGCAGGTTAGCGGTGGTGTTGATGGCTATTCCTCCTCGGCGCGGACGGTCTGTATTGATCCAGCACGGCCTGGTGAACTCTATGTGGGGACGGCAGGGCAGGAGTTTCTGCGCACTGCACGCATAGTATCTCCGGTTCCAGTCGTATCCACCACTGCCGAGTATGCCATCTCCCCCGATGGCGACGACTACTCGATCCTGGCGGTCAGCGGCACCGCCCGGGACGGTGGCCCCCTGGCTACGGTCTACGTCGATGCCACGGCCTTGGGCGGGCCCGCCGACCTGGAACTCAACGATTCCGGCCCAGCCGGCGGCGTGCCCGGCGACGCGGTCGCGGGCGACGATATCTGGTCTGCCGCGCTGACCAATCCCTTGCCCGCCGGCAGTGAGTTCACGGCGCCGCTGGTGGCACGGGACAGCAATTGGAACACCTACACCGGCGATCTGGCGGTTCAGGTGGCCATACCGACCGGCAAGTTCGAAGACAAGAGCGCCGGAACCGGAGACCTGGGCACGGTGACCGGTGTCCAGAATGTGGCGGTGCCGTTGGACTATGATGGGGACAACCTGCAGGACATTCTGATCGGGCGGCAGGATGAGGTTGGGGTGTTGATGCGGGCCGATAATCAGTTGGGCGGCGTCCCGTATTGCACTGATGTGACATCCACAACATTCCCGGTCGTGAAGATCGACGCCGGCACCCTCAGCCTCGTCTCCGCCGACCTGGACAACGACGGCGACGAAGACATCTTCGTCTGCAGCGATCAGACGCCGCGCCTGTTCCGGTATGATGCGACCACCGCCACGTACACCGATGCCACCGCCAGCATCTTTCTGTCACCCGCTTCATACAACTCGGCCCCCACGCACGCCTTTGCGGCTGCCTGGGCCGACTATGACGGCGACGGCTGGGTCGATCTGGCGGTGATCGGCCGTATCGACGGCAGCGCACCGCCCGGCTATCCCGGCGGGGTGGCCAACCTGATACTGTACCGCAACGTGCACGGGCGGCTGTACTATTCGAGCGCCGCGGCCACCGCCGTTGCTGCCGAGGGCTATGTGCTGAACAACCCGCCGCTCTATGTGATGTGGTCCGATCCCAACGACGACGCCCGGCCGGACCTGTTCTTCTCCGATGTGGCGGGCTCGTCGCCCGGCGCCAGGCTCTTTGTCAACCAGGGTTTCAGCGCCTCGTTGGGGGATTACGGATTCGCGGATCTGACCGCGGCCTGGTTTGGTGGTGGCCGCGGGCCGGACAAGGTGGCTGCCGCTGTCTTCTTCGACTACAACAACGACGGCCGGCAGGATCTGGTGGTGGCCCGCAGTGGGGCCCAGGACAATTTGCTCCTGTATGAGAACACGGGTACTGCTTTTAGCGCGGTGGACAAGTCCGCCTGGGCAACCGGCGATTTCGCGGCCAACCTCAGCGACGTAATCGTTCGGGACCTGGATCTGAACGGCAGCGAGGATATCGTCGCCGTACCGGAGATCGATGCTGGTCGGCCTCGCGTGCTACTCGGCGACCGGTCAGGCGCCGGGCGCTTCGTCGAGTTCAGTCAGACGGGTCTGGACCTTTCCGCTGTCAGCGGCGGGTTTGCCCACACCTGGGGCTCGGCTATGCCGGCGGTCTATCTGGCCAAGGGGGCCGGCGGTGCTGCCGCCACCTCGTTCCTGTTCGGGTTCACCAAGACGGCCGCCGCGGCAGGCAACACGTTCACCCGCGTCATGGTCAACCCGGCCAACGCCATGAACAGCTCGGGTCTGGGCACCAAGATCACGGTCGAGTACACCAGGGACGGGGAGTCCACGCCGACCAGGCTGACTCGCTGGATCAGCGGCGCGGCCGGGCGGCGGGGGCAGCAGGCCAAGATGGTGGAGTTCGGGCTTGGCTCCTACTCCGGCAACAACGTCGAGATGTCGATTACATGGCCTGATGGGACAGTACACACCGGCGCACATTTGGTTTCTGCGCGAGTGGATTCCACATTCATCGACATGGCGGGCAAGTATTACGACCTGCCCGCTTTCATCCCCCAAACCGTCAACAAGCAGCAAGTCAACGTCAAGTCCTCGTTCATTGTCGGGGCCGACGACGAGAACTACTGGGAGTTCGAGTGGGACATGACCGCCCAGGTGGATCCGGTTCTCGTTTTCCAGCGCTCGACTTCACCTGCAGCCTGCTCGTGCATGACCCAGAACTACGCGGAAGTCACACTGCGCTACGGTGATCCAGATGTGGAACTGGACGTGGTGGCGATCGCCGAGGGTGTCTACCACCACACGCTGCGGTGGCACGCGCCGTGCTGCGAGGCGGGTTGTTCGTTCGACTACGAGCTCACCTGCAGCCTGGGCAGCAGTTCGGTAGCCTCCGGCACCCACACCTGCAGCACGGGCACCTTCTGTCTGAGCGGATTCTAGGCTTGTTCCCATCCGGAAACACCATTTTCTCGCCCGGGCCGCAGCTTGGCTGCGGCCTGATTTCTATCGGGCGATCATACCAAGCCCCGTTCGCGGTGTAACTGTTTCTCTGTCTGTCGCCAAGCCTGTTTGTTGATCATTTCGAGCACACCGATCCATCCGCTTCTCTCGATTTTGGATTGGCCATGAGCGCTTGCCGTTCACTCCATCGTATGCCGCGCCAAGATCAACAGGTTCGCTGAGACCACCGAGCCCCAGACATAAGATTTGAACGATACCAGCCCTTGCCAGGTGCAACGGCCGACACCAAAACACCGCTTCAAAAACGATATCATTCCCTCGATGCCAGCCCGGAAGTTGCGTAACTTCTTGTACACCCATGTGCTCTTGACCATGTCCACGATTTCCAGGCCACGCTTCTTGCAGAACATCACATCACTAACGCCCGCCGCCTTTATGGTTTTCAGATTC
>JAJRWA010000139.1 GCA_024277025.1 Candidatus Krumholzibacteriota bacterium
ACTTCGCCGTCTGCTACGTGGACGTGGCCATTCCGGCCCTCGGTGATATCCCGGTTACAGTCAGCATCGACAATACCAGCGACTCGGACATCCCCGCCACTGGCGGCGTGCGGTTGCTGGGCGCCCATCCGAATCCCTTCAATCCGCGGACGGAAATCGCCTTCGAACTGGGCGCGGACACGTCCTGCCGCCTGACGGTCTTCGATGTGCGCGGTCAGGTCGTGGCGGTGCTGGTCGATGGCATGCGCGCGGCTGGTCCGCAGTCTGTCACCTGGGATGGGCGCGATGCTGCGGGGCGGGCCTTGCCCTCGGGCACCTACCTGGTCAGCCTGCGCGCCGGGTCGTACAACGAGGCGCGGAAGATGACGCTGGCCAGGTGATTGGCGGAACAGCCGGTCGGCCATCGCTTGACCGCTACTCCGCACGCCGTTGCAGGTCGAAGTCAGTCTGGACGCCGATAGACGGCGAAGAAGTGGGGTACCGGCGGGTCCTGTTCGTCATCGTAGGCTTCGAACACGATCTCGGTCAGCCCCGCCCGCTTGAAGCCGTCGATTTCCGGCCGGTCCAGGGCCAGAGGGAAGGCCGTCAGTTCCTCGTTTGACCGGCGGCTGCGGCAGGAAACCAGGGCTACGCCCTGCGGAGCCACGAGATCGGCAATGGCGGCCAAGGCCCGGCCCCGGTCTTCACCGACCAGGATCTGAATCGTGTTGCACTCATAGACCAGATCGAAGCTTTGGCGCCATTCCCCAGGGCAGGCGAAAAGGTCGGCTACCACGTAGTTCACGCTGCTCTGTGGGTACCGCTGCCGGCACATATCAATCGCCGAAGGGGAGATGTCGAAGGCTGTCACCCGGCAGCCAAAGCGAGCCATCGCTTCGGCGTCGTCACCCAGTCCGCACCCGATCGTTATGGCGCGGAGACCTTCGGTCCGGTCCTGGCCTTCCAGCCAGTCGATCAGCTTGGGGCCCGGTGCCAGATCAGCCCAGTAGATCTGCCGGTAATCTCCGTTGGCCCTGGCGTAGAACTCCTCGAACCATCCGTTGGGATGCCCTGTTTCAGCGTAGGCTCTGGCCAGACGCTGGGTTTCCGATTTCGAATGTGTCACAGTGAGCGTCCCCGGCGATATGGTCGTCCAGTGAGATCGTTCCTTGGGCTGAGCCCTTGGTTAATGATAAGAAAACGTGACAGCACCCGCCCGCGGTCTTGACCGGTTGGAACCGGCTCGGGGGAAAGGGGACATGATTTCGGAGCCACAACCTATTGCATCCGGTAGCAGATGACTTCCAGCGGCTCTGCTTCCCCGCCTCCGTCCGTCGCATCCTCGTCCCCATCTCCGGTGCTGTCGGTGGCCCTTGACCGCGACCAGCAACCCACGGAGATCTCATGGCTCTCCCGCCGCATGGGGGCATAGATGTTTCCCTGCGGACCCAGGGTCCAGCTCTGGTCGACATAGTAGTCGTCGGCTTCGACGAACCGTTGGCCCGTCGGATCGATGGGTGTGATCTTCTCCAGAATACGGGTGATGTCATCGGCCTGGTAGTCGGTGACGGCGAGAAACCGCAACGCATGGCTTTGGCCGTCGGCGACGAAGGCGATGCGGCCGCCGCTGGCGACCAGCACCCCGTCGCTCCCCTGAATGCTGATCATCACCCCGATCTTTCCCTCCGCGGGCTCGCCGATGGGATATCGCGTGTCGACCGGTGTGCCGTCCAGCCTGAGCGTGACCATCTTGCCGGGAAACCCCATGCCGATGCCCAGGAGCCCATCCGGCAGAATCAGCAGGCGTTTCATGTCGCTCCTTCGGCAGAGCGCGGCAAGGGGAGAGGCTGGTCCTGGGCGGGATGTTTCCAAAGCCTGCCTACGTTCGGCAATCGAATTGGTTGCCGGACGTGGCTGATTGCCTGCGTCGGTCAGTTCTGGTCGAACCACCGGTCGGCCACCAGCGATTCGATGATCCGCACGCCGCGGTGACCGAAGACCGGATGCGGCTGCAGCGAAAGCTCGTCCGCCAGATCCATGGCCGTGCGCGCCGGCGGGCGGCCGCTTGACCGCGATGCGTTCAGCACGCGCAAGGCGGTCTGGTACACGCTGTGCTCCCAGTCGCGTTCAAGATGGCGCTCAATGAACTCGTCGTTGTTCACGTAGCCGTAGGCCTCATTGGCGCAGTTGACGATCCCCATCCGGTTGGTCAGGAAATCAGGCACGTAGATGATGCCGGCCTGGAACAGGGCCTCGTCATCCCGGGTCGCGTCCTCCAGTTGGTTGTTGGCCGCGCCGCAGACGATGCGGGCCTTGAGGCCGGGGATCGTGCGCGGGTTCAGGGTCGCGCCCGTGGCGCAAGGGGCCACGATGTCGCACTCCTCGGCCAGGATGTCGTGGTTGTCGACGGTCACGACGCGGGTTTCCAGTTCCTGGTCCGGCTGCAGCCTACCGGCCAGGTCGGCGCGCAGCCGCTCGGCTAGGCCGGCGTTGATGTCCGCGGCAATGACCCGGGCCACGCCCCGTTCGAACAGAAAACCGATCAGCGGCGCCCCGACGTTGCCCATGCCCTGCACGGCAATCGTCTTGCCGGCCAGAGTGCCCAGGTTCGCGAATTCCAGAGCCGCTTCCATGCCCGAAACCACGCCGCGGGCCGTCGGTGCCGACGGATTGCCACTGCCGCCAAGTTCGGCCGGGATGCAGGTCGTGAAGCGGGTCGTTGCAAACACATTGGCCATGTCCACCACGTGGGTGCCCACATCCTCGGCCGTCACATAACAACCGCGCAGGTCTGACAACAGGTGCCCGTAGTCGCGGTAGATATCCTGTCGCAGGGTCGGGTCGGTCTTGTCCTGGGTCGGGTTGTGGGCCATCACGCCCTTGCCGCCGCCCCACCACAGACCGGCCAGGGCGTTCTTGCGGGTCATGCCCTTGGCCAGGCGCATGCCGTCGCGCAGGTAGTCCGCCATGGTCTCGTAGCTCCAGTACCGGACGCCGCCAGCGGCCTGGCCGCGGCAGGTGCGGTGGACAAATGCGCCCTGCAGGGTGTCGTGTTCGGCCGCGACCTGGAAGAACAATCCCTCGTGGCCCATGAAGTCGCGCGTGTCCGCGTTGATGAAATCGGCCAGCGGCTGCAGTTGCTCATGGCTGGCGTTGACGCGGCCGCTTGCCGGATCCAGCACCAGATGAAACCGCCTGATGCCCTGTTCTTTCAACCAGGCGACAAACGCAGTGGGCGAGATGGCGAGCAGATCGGTGGTGGACATGGTCAGACCTCGGTGGCGCAGCAGGTGCAGAAAAGGCAGTCGGCAGGGGCCGGTTGCCGTCTTGTCTCGGGCAGAAGAAATCTAATGCGACGAAAGGTCGTTTACCAGGGCAGTCCGGAAGGCATCGTGCGCCCGAGTTCCTGGTTGTCGCGCAGGGCGATGATGACGACGAAGCCACCGGCAGCCGGTGCGGCCATCTCTCGGCTGGCCGTCAGTTCGGTCAGCGGGCCGGCGTCCAGGCGGGCCACTTCGGTCAGGTCCGCTGTCAGCAGCACGACAGCGTAGCGGTCCGCAGCCGGGGTGAGGTCCCAGCCGACAATCAGCGAGCCGTCCTTCACGGCGACTGTCGGCGCGGGCCAGGCCAGGTCGTCTCCGCGCAGGCGCACCTCGCCGGTGATCCCGGTGTCCAGGTCGTCGCGTGAGGAAAAGGTGCCCGTGCGTGGGGCCAGGGTGAACAAGCCCAGGCCGACCAGCAACACCGCCGCCAGGCCCAGCAGCCAGGTCGGGTTGGCGCGGCGGGTGCGCCGCCGGGGCAGATCCGTCACGGATGATTGCAGCCTGGCCGAGGCGGCGGCTTCGTCGCTGCGTGGGTGCTCACCGGCCAGATCATCGGCCAGAAAGGAATCGTGGGCCTTGATCAGCGCCTGGCAACGGGGGCAGGAGTCCGTGTGTTCCCGCCACGGATGCTCCGGACCTTCTGCCAGGGCCGCCAGCAGCGCTTCGGGCTGGGGGCAGTTCTTCGTCATCGTCGCTTCCTCCCGGTGGCCGTGCCACGCTACTTCCCGGTGGCCTGGCCACCCACATCGTCTCTGTCCACAGCCGCCCGCAGCTTGCGTCGCGCTGATTGCAGCACTCCCCGCGCGCCCGAAGGTGCGTCGATGCCCAGGACAGCGGTGATGGCGTCGACCGGCATCCTCTCGAAGCAACGCAGGCTGAGGGCCTGTTTCTCCACGGGCGCGAGCACAGTGTCGAGCAGGGTCGCGAAACGCTCGAAGGCCAGCTGCTCCAGCCAGATCTCCTCGGGATCCCGCGTGCCTGTCGGCAGCGTGTCCGGATCGATACCGCCGGTGCCGCGGATCCGGCGCTTCTTCAACTCGTCCAGGCACTTGTTGCGGACGATGACAAAGAGCCAAGTGCCGAAGCGGGCGCCCTGTCGCAACGAGCCGAAGTCCTCGTAGGCCTTCAGCAGCGTGTCCTGGGCCAGATCCAGCGCCGAGTCGTGGTCCGTGACGTAGGATCGGCACCAGCGGTAGACCCGCATCCGGTAGCGACCGAGCAATTCCGCGGCCGCGGGCCCGCCGCCGGTGGCCGCCTTGCGGCGCCAAAGGGCAACGAGTTGCTCGTCGCTGAGCTGGCTCAGGCCGGCCGGTCCAGAGGCCTTGTCTGCCCGGTGCACCATAGACGATCGTCTTCCTGTCGAATCACAACAAATACCGACTTTTTTGGCGCCCCGGACAGGATCGGTCGTCGGGTGACAATATCCCGTGGCGCCGGAGGTTTCACCCACGGTACAATAGAACCATGAAAACCAGAAACCGAAAACTGGCTGCTGTCTTGGCATTCATGGTCTTAGCCGGACCGGTGTTGGCGGGTCCGGCGGAGTTGGGCGCCGCCGGCGACCAGGTGGATCTGGCTGGACAGCTCAAACAGATCGACGGCCTGATGGCGACGGGCAAGTTCCAGGCTGCTTTGACGGCGGCCCGGCAGGCGGTGTCCGCGGCGGCGGACCGCGGTGAGGCGGCGCTCCAGGCGACAGCCCTCCTGCGGGAGTCCGATGCCCTCTACTATCTCGGTCGGCGCGCCGAAACTCTCGCGCCCATGGAACAGGCTCTGGCCCTGTACCAGGCGGTCGCCGACACCGCCGGCATCGGGCGTACCTATTACAGCCTGGCCTACTACTATGAACGGACCGAGCCGGCGCGGATGCTGGACCTGCTGGCTGAGGGGAAACGATACGCGGCGGCGGTGGACGACAAACGGTTGTTGATGAACATCGCCAACGCGGCGGGAGTCGCGCGCTGGAACCAGGGTGACTACGATGTCGCCCAGCAGCACTTCGAGGAATCGGCAGCTTTAGCCCGGGAGCGGGAAGATGATCCCGCCCTGGCCTCGGCCAACCACAATCTGGGCCTGATCGACTACCACCGTGGTGATGGGAAAAGCGCCCTGGTTCACTACCGGCAGGCCCTGGCCGCCCTTGAGCAGGCCGGCAACCAGCACAGCGTGGCTGTCGTGTTGGGCAACATGGGCAACGCGTATCTGGCCCTGGGCGATCCGGAGCAGGGTCTGGCCTGTTATGACCGCGCCCTGACCATCGACCGGGCCAGTCAGTACCAGCGCGGGATCGCGACCCAGTTGGAGAACCTCGCCGGCGTGAACTATGTCCTCGGTCATATCGAGCTGGCGCGAGACCAGTACCAGGAGGCCCTGGACATCGGCAACCAGCTTGGCGATGCCAGGATCCGGGTCTACACCGAGTCAGAACTGGGGCTCTTGGCCCAGGAGGCGGGCCGGACGGCGGAAGCCAGCCGGCGCTACGGAACCGCCCTGGCTCTGGCTCGCGACTTTGGTGACCCATACGCCCTGATTGATCCTTTGCGGCGGCTGGCCGAGTTGAGATTTCAGACCGGTGACGTCGCGGCCGGCTGGGAATACCTGCGCGAGGCCGAGAGTTGCGCCGATACCTGCGGCGCCACGTATCCGGGGGGTATTCTGGCGGGCATCAGGGGTCGTCAACTGGCGGTAGCCGAACTGCTCGACGAGGCGATCGAAGCCTACGAAGAAGCCATAGCCCGGCACGAGGCCACCCATACGCGTACCAGTGTTTTTCTGTGGCGGGCCGCTCTGGCCGACCTGCATCGGCGGCAGGGAGATACGGTAGCCGCGCGGGAGCAGTACCTGCTTAGCCTGGCTGCGATCGAAGACCTGGATGCGCTGATCGCCAGCGGGGATTTCCGGCGCTATCTTTTCGATCAGGCGGCGGGCGTCTACCGGGACTTCGCGGCCTGGTTGGCGGCCACCGGCGATGTCCGGGGGGCCTGGCGGATTCTCGACCGGGGACGGGCGCGGGATCTCAGTTTCAGGTTGCGGCAGCACGCGAGAATATCAGCGCCGGAACAGGCGGCCCTGGACCGCTTGGCCACGCTCCAGAAACGACTGCGGGAAGAATCGCTCTCCACCCAGGAAACGGACGAATTGCGGCACTGGATCGCCGCCGCCGAGGCGCAGTACGACCGAACGCGCTGGGTGCCGCCCACCGGTTCGGCCCGGGCCGACACTTCGGCCGGTGATCAGCCGGATCCGGGCAGCCTGGTGGTGATGTATTCCGTGCGGCGCGACACCCTGTCGGTGTTCAGTGTCTGGCGCGGGCAGTACCATTTGCGGCGCCTGCCGGCAGCGACTGCGCTGCTACAGCGTTGTGCCATTTTCGGTGACCTCGTTTCGGATCCGGCCTCGGGCCGGTCCTGGCGACCGGCGAGCCGGGCGTTGGGCTCGTTGCTGCTGGCGCCCGAGATGGCCGGTCGCCGGCCGGACCGCGTGGTGATCCTGCCCGATGGCGATTTGTGGCGGCTACCCTTTACGGCGCTCACGCTGGACGACGGGTCACTGTTGGCCACGGGGGCGGCGGTGTCCCTGGCCCCGGCGCTCAGAACCCTGGACGATATTGCCCGGCGACCGCTCGCCGACCAGCGCGCGATCCTGGCGGTGGCCTGCACCAGTGATGGCCGGGTGGGTCTGCCGGCGGCTGCGCCCGAAGCCCGGCTCGTGGCCGGACGCGGCTCGCCGGCGGTGCTGTTGGTCGACCAGGGCGAAGGGGCGTTCAAGGCCCAGGACTTGTCCCAGGTGCAGATCATCCACTTCGCCTCCCACATTCTGGCGGACCTGCGGCAGCCTCACGGTTCGGGTATCGAGTTGGGGGCCGACCAGGACAATGACGGCGTGCTGCGGGCGCGGGAGATCTATCGCCTGCCGCTGGCCGCGCGCCTGACCGTGGTCTCGGGGTGCCGCAGTGGCGACGGGGGCACGGTTTCGGGGGAGGGTCTGCTGGGCCTGAGTCATGCCCTGCTGAGCGCGGGCAGCCGCAGCGTGGTGCTCAGCCGCTGGGATCTGGCCGACCGGGGCGCGGCCTTCTTCATGGCGAATCTGTACGACGCCCTGCGCCGGGCACCCGTCGATGCGGCGCTGATGAGCGCGCGCAAGGCCTGTCTCGAGTCGCGCCACTGGAGCCATCCCGCCTACTGGGCCACGTACTTCGTGGCGGGTGACGGCAGCCAGAAGTGCGTCTTCGCCGGGCGCCGCCGGATTCTGGGGTTCGTGCTTCTCGGCTGCGGCGTCCTGATAGGGGGCATGGCGTGGCGGTTCCGATTCGGGAGGAAAGAAACCCACTGACTGTTTTGTGATTTTTCGTGCGCTCGATCGTCTCTCACCTGATCCGCCCAATCATCGGACCCACCAGGGAGTGACGCCATGAATCGCCTGTCCAGGTATCTTCTCATCTTTGTTTGTGTGCTCGGAGCGGCCCAACCGGCCCTGGCCCTTGAACTGAATCCCGACCAGTGCTTTGCCAACAGCTATCTGCCGGAAGTCTACCAGTTCTGGCAGGCCAACCAGGCCTGGATGGGGGTGGCCATAACCCCGCAGGTCCCGTCCAACCAGGTCAACCTGGAGGTCTTGTACGGGCTGAATCCAGCGTATTTGCAATCCTATGATCCGCCGGTGGTTTCCGAGATGCCGGGCACGAACTTCTTTGTCCGCAACTACGCCGGTGAGCCTGACCAGTGGGGCTTCGTCGAGGGGTCCACCGTCCTGGGCGGCAGCCTGTCCTATGTCATGGACTGGGATCCTGGCCGGGGGATCATCGCTCCGGGCGTGGACCAGGTGCTGGACTACGGCGGCATCGGCTGGGACTGTGGCCTGATCCGGGTGATGAGTGTCTACCTCGAGGACGGCAAGGTCTACGACTTCACGATCGTCACCGACCAGCCCGGCGAGGATGTGCGCCTGGCCCTGCTGGGCACGGGATCCCGGCCGGACGGCTGGGTGGCGCGACAGGACGCCCTGTTCGAGAAGGTCGCCGATGATCCGGCGAGCCCGAGTCCGGCCACGATTTCGGTTCCCGTGACGGGCAACTACGCCCTGGTGATGTTCGTCAACGACGTGACGGTGGCCGGCGGTACGGTGACGTTCAGCTACGAGGAGTACGTGGCGCCGGTGAACTTCCCGGACCTGGTGGTGACGGGAATCAGTCCGTCCGTGGCTGCCCAGGGCCAGCCGGTGACGGCGACGGTCTATGTCAAGAATCAGGGCGGCGCGGCGGCGGCCGCCTGCGAAACCCTGTTCCAGCTCGACGGCAGCACGACCTGTGCGACCATCGCCACCCCGGCCCTGGCGCCCGGCGGCACGGCGAGCGTCACTTGCAGCCTGGGTTCCCTGACTGGCGGCAGCCACCATCTCTATGCCCTGGTGGATGTGGGCGATGTCGTGGACGAGGACACCAACAACTTCAACAACGACTACTACCAGACGCTCACAGTGAGCGTGGTCGGCGGGCCGGACCTGATTGTCCGCTTCGCCAGCCCCCGGCAAACCGTGCCCGAAAACAGCTTCCAGGCCTACCTCTACGTGCAGAACACCGGACAGGCCGACGCGGCGGCGTCCACGACCCTGTTGGAGATCGACGGCGGTGCGCAACGATTCCTGATCCCGACTCCCGTCATTCCCGCCGGGACCGAGGTGACCCTGCAACAGACCGTGGCCGCCTTGAGTGCCGGACTGCACGGTGTCCATGTGACCGCCGATACTCTCGACACTGTGACCGAGGTGTACGAGACGAACAACTCCTACAGCTACACCCTGGACTGCAAGGGCCCCAACCTGGTCGTTGATCAGATCACGCCGACGACGGTGATCGGCACCAACGTGGCGCCGGTCTACGACATCGTGGTCAGGAACACGGGCAATGCGATCGCGCCGACTTCGTATACGAGTCTAACCCTGGACGGCGTGGTCGAGTGCGGTGCCATCAGCACGCCCCAACTGGATATCGGCGCCACGGCCACCGTGCAGTGCGTATCGAGTACCTACCTGACGCCGGGCACCCACACGGTCGAGGCCTGGGCCGACGCCGGCACCGACTTCCGGGAGATATCCGAACTGGACAACACGCTCAACGTGACGGTGACGGTCATTCCGACCTCGGTGGTCGTCCGGCCCGACGGCTCCGGTTACTACCCCACGATCCAGGCTGCCATCGATGCGGTGGCCGACTGCGGCGAAGTGCTGCTGGTGCCGGAGACCTTCACCGGCCCGGGCAACCGTGACCTCGATTTCCACGGCAAGAGCCTGACTATTACCTCGATCTACGGCGGCCGGGCGCTCATCGACTGCCAGGGTGACCCGGAGAATCCGCATCGGGCGTTCTACTTCCATTCCGGCGAAACCAACGCTGCCCTCGTGCGGGGCGTGGACATCACTGGTGGTTGGCAGGAATACGGTTCCGGCGGTGGGATATTCATCAGTGGTGCTGCGCCCACCATCGAGGATTGTGTTATCCACAACTGCCACGCCGACTGGGGTGGGGCCATCGCCTTTGATTCGGCGGTGCCGGATCATCCTGTGATCAGCGGGTGCACTCTCGTGGCCAACTCGGCCAACACCGGCGGCGCGATAGCGCTGGGCGGTGAGATCGGACCGCTGCTGAACAACACCCTGATCACCGCCAATTCGAGCCCGACCGGGGCCTTCTACAGCGAACCGTATTCCAGTGCGATCCTGACCCTGAGCTGCTGTGATGTCTGGGGCAACAACGGTGGCGACTACGTGGCCGGCGCCGCCGGGCAGAACGGCAGCAACGGAAACATCAGCCAGGATCCGCTGCTGTGCGATCCGGCGGCCCGCGACTACCACGTGGCCTCCAACTCGCACTGCACCGTGGAAGTCAACAGCGCGTGCGGCCGCATCGGCGCCCTGCCGGCCGGTTGCGGTCCCATGGGCGGGACCGTGCGCCATGTCCAGGCCGACGGCGCGGGCGAGTATCTGACGATCCAGCACGCCCTGAACAACTGCGTCGACGGCGATATTGTCGAACTGGCCGACGGCATCTACACCGGCACCGGCAACTGGGACCTCAACACGCTCGGACTGGCGGTCATCGTGCGGTCAGCCAGCGGTGACCGGTTCGCCTGCCGGATCGACGGTCAGGACGCCCACCGGGGGTTCTACTTTCAGAACGGTGAGGGACCGACCACGGTCATCACCGGCATCGGTATCGTCAAGGGGGCGGCCGACAACGGGGCGGCCATCGCCTGCGACGGCGCGTCGCCGACCCTGGACAACCTCTACCTCGCGGACAGCAACGCGACAAATGACGGCGGCGGCATCCACTGCACGAACTCGTCTTCGCCACGCATTGTCGGCTGCCTGCTGGAGAACAATTCCGCGGCTGATGATGCCGGCGGGCTCTACGCCTACAACTATTCTTCGCCGGTCCTGGAGAACGTGGACTTTGTCGGGAACCTGTGCAACGCGCGTGGCGCGGGGGCGCTCTTTGTCGTCAACAGCTTCCCGACCCTGACCGGCTGCGTATTCCAGGGCAATGAAGGAATAGACGGCGGCGGCTTGGCCTTCGTCTTCGCCTACGGCACGGTCACCGACTGCGTCATCAACGACAACGTCGCCACCTACGGCGGCGGTGTCGAATGCTATGGCAACGCCCATGCCGCCTTTGTCGGCTGCACCTTCAGCGGCAACCGGGCGGCCAACGGGGCGAGTGTCTACCTGCGCAACAATGCGTCGCCCACCTTCGACAATTGTCTGCTGGCTTTCGGCGGATTGGGTGAGGCTTTCGCCCGCTACGCTACCGATTGCAATCCCGTCCTGAATTGCAGCAATATCTGGGGTCACGAACTTGGCGATTGGACGGCGATGATCTCGGCCCAGAGCGGCGTCAACGGCAATCTTTGGGTCGATCCGTTGTTCTGTGACCAGGCCGGCGGGGTGTACACCTGGCGCGGCGATTCGCCCTGTGCCGAGGTGAACAATCCCGGCTGTGGGCAGATCGGTGCCCTGGGCGTCGGTTGCAGCGGTTCGTGGCTGGTCAGGCCCGACGGCAGCGGCGACTATCCGACGATCCAGGCGGCAATCGACGCGGCGGTCAACGGCGAGTCGATCGTCCTGGCTGACGGCACGTACACCGGTGCGGGCAATCGCGACCTGAACTTTGGCGGCAAGGCGCTCACCGTGCGTGGCCAAAGCCAGGACGCCAGCCTGTGTGTCATCGACTGCCAGGCCGATGACACCGATCCGCACCACGGTTTCGACTTCGTGTCCGGCGAAACGCCGGCCTCGGTTCTGGAGCATGTCACGATCACCGGGGCCTACAAATTCTACGGTGGGGCGATCAACATCGGCAACGCCAGCAGCCCGACGATCCGGCACTGTATTCTACGCGGCAACAGTTCCGACAGCGGGGCCGGGATTCTGGTCGGCGGCGGATCCAATCCGTTGCTGGAAGACGTTGTCTTCGCGGACAACAATGCAACCAACGCTGGCGGTGGTATCTACATCAACAGTTCCTTCCCGAATATCAGCGACTGTGTGTTCACCGGGAACCACGCCAACTACGGTGGTGGAGCCATGTACAATCAGCACGCCAGTCCCAATGTTGTGCGCTGCGTGTTCGAAAACAACACGGCGGACTCCTGGGGCGGCGCCGTGCACAACCGCTACGGCGATAGCGCGCCGCACTTCACCGATTGTCTGTTGACCGGCAACAGCGCCAACGAGGGCGGCGCCATTTTCGCTCGCGACGGGGCTACGCCCACCTACCAGAACTGCACGTTCGTCGGCAACTCGGCCAGCTTCGGCGCGGTCGGTCAGGTTCTGGGAACCTCGTCGGTGACCCTGTTGCGCTGCATCCTGGCCTTCAGCCCCAGTGGGGCGGCCATGCACAGTGACGGCGCCGGCACCGCCACGGCGTTCTGCTGCGACGTCTTCGGCAATCTCGGTGGTGACTACAGTGGACCGTTGGCGGGGCAACTGGGCGTTGACGGCAACATCTCGGCCGAGCCCTATTTCTGCGACCGCTACAGTGGCGTGTACTCACTGGGCAGCATCTCTCCCTGTCTGGCGGCCCAGTCTCCGTGCGGGCTGACCATCGGCGCCTATGACGAGGGTTGCGCCGTGACGGCGGTGGATGATCCGGAGACAGCGTTGCCCAGTCGGCTGACGCTGGCGCCGGCCGTCCCCAATCCGTTCAATCCCATGACCGTCATCCGCTACGAGTTGCCGGCCGCCGCGTCCGTGCACTTGGACGTGTTTGACCTGGGTGGGCGGCGGGTGGCCACGCTGGTCAACGGCGACCAGTCCGCCGGTGGCCATGACGTCGTCTGGCGGGCCGTTGATGATCACGGTCGCGGGGTGTCTTCGGGACTCTATTTCGTGCGCTTGAAAGCGGCGGGTGAGACGCAGGTGCAGAAGATCATGCTGGCTCGGTAAGCGGTGGGGATGGTGGAGGACAGCCCCGGGGCCTGGGTGGACGACCGTCCGTCCGGCCCCGGGGCCGCAACAGACTCTAATTGTAACACAAATTGAATCACCATAATCATCTATTGGCGCTGTCGGCCGCTCACTCGTTCACGGTCCTTAAGCCATCCCTTTAGGCGTCGATACGATGAGAGACGTATTACCTCTCAAGAGTTCAAGGAGCCCGCTCATGCGTTTGATGACCCGATCGGATTTTGACGGCCTGGCCTGCGCCGTTCTGCTGGTGGAAGCCGGGATTGTTGACGAATACGAGTTCATCCATCCCAAGGACATGCAGGATGGTCTGATCGAGGTCACCGGCAACGATGTGCTGGCCAACGTTCCGTACGTCCCCGGTTGCGGGCTCTGGTTCGATCACCACTCCAGTGAGAAGGAAAGACTGGAGTTGCTGGACATACACGACTTCAAGGGTGCCAGCCAGATCGTGCCGAGCTGCGCCCGGGTGATCTACGACTACTACGGCGGGGCCGAGAAGTTCGCCAAGTTCGACGAGAACGGCATGATGGCGGCCGTCGATCATTGCGACAGCGGGCAGTTGACGCTCGACGAGGTGCTGAATCCCGCCGGCTGGGTCCTGCTTTCGTTCGTGATGGACCCGCGCACGGGGCTGGGCTATCACAAGGACTACCGGATTTCCAACTACACCCTGATGAAGGATCTGATCCAGTACTGCCGGACCATGTCGGCAGATCACATCCTGCAGCTCCCCGATGTCCAGGAACGGGTCACGCGCTACTTCGCCCAGGAGCAGGAATACCAGGAGATGATCCGGCAGACGGCCCATGCCGAGGGCAATGTGCTGGTCATCAACCTGATGGACGTCGACGAGATCAAGGTGGGCAACCGCTTCAAGGAATACGCCATGTTCCCGGAACAGAACATCTCGCTGCGGATCTTCTGGGGGCAACGGCGTGAAAAGGTCGTGCTCACCTGTGGGCACAGCATCCTGAACCGTTCGTCCCAGACCAACGTGGGACAGCTCATGCTGAAGTACGGCGGTGGCGGGCACACGCGGGTCGGCACCTGTCAGGTGCCCGTCGAGGACTGGTTGGTCGTGCGCAACGAGCTGATCGCGGCCATGAAGGAATCGGCTGTTCCTGCTTGGTAGGCGCCCGTATTCCACAGCCATACTTTCGGCCCCGTTCCACGACTCCGGGTCAGCCCCGGTGTCGGCATTCCGTCGGACTCAATCCCGTCATGCGCTTGAAGGCCCGGTCAAAGGCACTCAATTCAGAGTAGCCGAGCTTGGCCGCGATGGTGCCGATCTCGACTTCGGTGTCGATCAGCGCTCTGCTGGCCACGCCGCAAATGACCTCTTCCCGGAGCTGTCGGAACGAGAGGCCCTCGGCGGCCAGCCGCCGCTTGAAGGTGCTGCGGGACATGGCCAGACTCTGGGCGATGATCGAAGCGTGGGCCTCACGGCGCTCCAGTTTTTCCAGAACCTGCAGGCGGACACTGTCGGCCAGGGGGATGTTCTGTGGTAGCCCGCGCAGAAGCATCTCGGCCTGGTCGGTGAGTGTGGCCAGCAGACCTTTGTCGGCGCTGTTCAGGGTGCGGGGCAGGATCTCGGCGTCAAAATGGATGGCGGTGCGGGGGGCGTTGAAAGAAATATCCGGTCCGAACACGAAGTGCAACTCGCCGGATTCCGGCGGGGCCGGATTGGTGAACTCGGTGCGCGCAGGAAGCCAGCCACCGCCAATCTTCTCGATCAGCATGACGGCGAAGAACCCGAGCGTCCATTCGTTGATATGTCGCTGGGAACTGCCGCGATCTCCGGCCATCCGGAATTCCAACGTGCAGCGTGGGTCCTGCATGGTGAAGTGGACGGTGGCGCCGCGATAGAGTGTGGGGTAGTAGGTTTCAGCAAAATAGAAAAGCCGCTCCACGGTGGGTGCCATGGACAGCAGATAGCCAAAGGTGCCCATCATGGTCGCGTCGACGTACTGCACCATGTGCAAGCCCAGATGCGGATCGCCGGCCAGTTGGGCGCTGGCGTCGAGCAGAGTGTTCAGGTCTCGTGGCACCAATTTGGCCGGGTCCGCCAGCATCGTGGCGAATTCGGACGGGTGATCGCGGGCAAGCCGGTCCGTATCGACACCGCCGCGGCGGAACGCCTCCATGACCCAGATTCCCAGTAGCTCCTGTTTACTCATGATTGAGCCGAATTGTCAGGCATCTGGGCCAAAAGGTCAAGCGTGCTGGCGGGAATGGGTCTATATTGGGTTGCAGCCAAACACGGCAATATTGGTAGTGGTTTGCCGGGAGATCCGTACTGATGAAAGATTTCTGGTTGGTGGTCGTTGGTGTCGTGGTCCTGCTGGATCCATTGGCGGCAGCGGCCCAGGCGCCCTCCAAAGAGGACCTGGCCCGGGCCGCCCAGAACCCGGTGGCCAGCCTGATCAGCCTGCCCCTGCAGAACAACACGAACTTCAACCTCGGCCCGCTCGAGGGCAGCCAGAACATTCTCAATGTCCAACCGGTCTGGCCGGTTGCCGTGACCGAGGACTGGAACCTCATTACGCGCACGATTCTGCCCGTCATGTCCCAGCCGGCATTGGCTCCCGGTCAGGAGCGTATCGCGGGCCTGGGTGATTTGAACTTCACCGGATTCCTCTCGCCCAGCACTCCGGGTAGACTTATCTGGGGTGCGGGTCCGTCGGTTTTGATTCCAACGGCCACCGATGATGCGCTGGGTTCCGACAAATGGGGTCTGGGCCCGTCCGTCGTGTTGTTGGCCATGCCCGGCAAGTGGGTCGTCGGTACCCTGATCAACAACATCTGGTCAGTGGGAGGGGCGGGCGAGAACAACATCAATTCCCTGCTCTGGCAGTACTTCATCAACTACAACCTGACCTACGGCTGGTACTTGACCTCGGCCCCGATTCTGACGGCGAACTGGGAGGCCGAAAGTGGCAACCAGTGGACGGTGCCTTTTGGCGGAGGGGTCGGCAAGGTCTTCAAAGTCGGCAAGCAAGCCATGAACGGCCAGGTCAGCGCCTACCACAATGTGGAGAAACCGGAATTCGGACCCGACTGGCAGCTTCGGGTCCAGCTTCAATTCCTGTTTCCCAAATAGAGATGCACCAGGACAAGAGGAGATTGAACCATGAAGCAACTCGCTTTGATCATAGCCTGCGCGCTCGTGGCCGGCTCAGCCCTGGCCCAACCGCAGGTGCGCGCCGGCAAATGGGAGGCCACCCTGCAGACACGCTACATCGCCTCCCAGAGTCTCACCAGTGATCGCGGTACGGCCCTGTCACTCGAAGATGATCTGGGCTGGGGATTCGGGATGGGCTACAACTTCAGCGAAAAATTCAATCTGGGGTTCGCATTTTCCTGGCGCAGCCTGGGCTACAACGCAACCGCCGTCACGCAGGATGATCCGCAGGAAACGCTTTCGTACAATGGCGTCATGGACACCTCAACGGCGATGATCACCGGCCGCTGGACGCCTCGTCCGGGCCGGATTTCGCCCTACATCAGCGGGGCCGCAGGGTGGGTGGCCATCGATTCGAATATCTACGCCGGTAGCGAAGGCGTGTGCTATTGGGATCCCTGGTGGGGGTATGTTTGCGGCACGTACTCTTCGACCTACGGCACCAACGAGGCCGGATATGAGCTGGGGTTGGGTGTGGACTTCCAATTGTCGACCGAGCTCTTCGTCCGCGTCGGCTATGATCACGGCTGGCTGGACCTCGAAACCTACGATGGTTCGGACATGTTCCGGGTGGATTTCGGTGGGGTTTTCTAGGCTTGTTGGCAGGACGCGGTATTTGTAATTGGGAGGAAACATGAATCTGAACAGAACGATCCTGAGGGCAATGTTGATCGCGGCCATCACGGCTTCCGTGGCCCTGGCGGTTGCCGGCGAGAAGCCTGAGCCGGCCGCCGAAAAATCGACCGTACCGCCGAGCACGAATCCCACTGGTAGGGTTCTCTTCCCTGGCGAAGGACAGGGTGAAGAACAACAGCTCGCGGACCAGTTGGAGTGCTACCGCTGGGCCTCCGACCAGATGAAGTGGGACCCTTATGAAGCCTACGATGTGCTGGTGGAGAAGGGCTACGCTGCGGCCAAGACAGCCGAGGAGGCCCAGGGAGGCTTGATCAGTGGCGCCGCACGTGGTGCGGCGGCCGGTGTGATCATTGGCGCGATAGCCGGTGACGCGGGCAAGGGTGCGGCGATCGGCGCGGCCGCCGGTGGGCTGTCCGGTGGGATGCGGTCCCGGCGGGCGCGGGCTTCGGCCCAGGCCGCAGCCGACGAGGCGATCGGGGAATTCAGTCGCAACCTGGAAAAATGGGACCGGAACTATTCGGCCTGCATGACCGGCAAGGACTACACCGTCAACTAGCGGAACGCCTGTCATGAAACCGAGAGGAATTGGGAAATGACTGTTTGGCAACGCACCCTGATCGCCCTGGTCCTGCTGGTGCTGATGAGCGCAGGCGGCGCCGCGGCGGAAACCAGGTTCCTGTGCGCCCTGACCGATGCGACCGAATGCGCCGCCGGTGTGCCCTGTGGTGCCCCCGAGTTTGGCGGCGTGGCCCCACCAACCTTCATGCACATAGACATCGGGAAATCGCTGATTACGCTGCTGGCTCCGGCTGAACGCCGTGGCGAAGAGACGACCATCGACGTGGCCCTGGAAACCGCCTCGGGCTGGATCCTGTCCGGGATCGAGCACGAAAGAGCCTGGAGTGTCTTTCTCACCAATGAGGGCAACCTGACCCTGACCGTCACCATGGACGGCACAACCTGGACCGGGTTTGGCAACTGCATGCCGGCGGCAGACGCCAAGCCATGATCCTGCCGTCGCGAACCTGGTGGTGGGCGGTAGCAACCCTGCTGTTGGTGGGCCTGCAATTGCCTGCAGGGGCCGCTTTGGCGGCGGATGCATCATTTTGGGACAAGTTCAAGGATCCGGACGACGGCCGGTTCGATATCATCGGCAACAAGGATGTGACCAGCGGCCTGCTCCCGGTCGTGGTGCCGTTCAACGAGCCGGCGGTGGGCCTGGGTGTGGTCGGGGCACTGGCCTATTTCCATCCCCAGGCCGCGGCGGATTCCGGCTCGGGCGAGGCGTTGGGCGGGGGACCGCCGAGCACGACCTTCGGCGGCGGACTCTACTCGGAGAACAAGACCTGGGCGGTGGCCGGCGGTCACCTGGGAGTGTGGGATGGCGGGCGCACGCGCTACCTGGGGGCGGTCGTCTACGCGTCGGTGAACCT
>JAJRWA010000140.1 GCA_024277025.1 Candidatus Krumholzibacteriota bacterium
GACCTGCTGGAGGCGCGCGACAACGAAATCAGCCAGGCCTACACCAGCGTCTACACCGACGAGAACGGTGATCGGCAGGAGGCCCGCTTCCGGCGGGTCATCGGTGCCGAGGCCCAGGCTGTGTACGGCAATGTGGCGGTGCAAGGCGAGTACGCGTTCATGCAGAACCCGCAGAACGACTTGTTCAGCACCAAGAATCCCGATGCCTTCATCGTCAACGCCTTCAGCCAGTGGGACAACCTGCATCTGCTGGCGATCTATCGCGACTACGACGTGGGCTTCGACAATCCCTACGGCCGTGCGTTCAGCAACGATGGCAAGTACGAAATGACTCTGTTGAGCTCGTACTTTCGGCTGAATGATCCGCTCTACGCCTGGACCGAAAGCGAAGGCGCGCAGCCCAAGGCCGAGAAGGGGTTCTTTCTGGAATCCCGCTACCGGATCAGCCGCAAGCTCATTCTCAGCGGCTTGCAGTACGACCAGTGGACACGCAAGGCTGACGGTGCGGACCTGATGCGTTACACCATCAAGGACGAGTATCAGCCTATTTTCAACCTGCGCTTCCGGGTCAGGCATCGCTACAGCAGCCGCTCAGAGGCTGATCCCTACGATGTGCGCAAGTTCCAGAACTGGGAGACCCGCTGGCAGTTGATCGGCTTGCTGAGCAACTACAACCGGATCCAGTTCACCTACATGACCAGCAACGTCATGTTCCCGCCGCGGCCGCGGCTGGGCAGCGTACCGGTTGCCGGCACGGGGGATCCCGCGGTGGGGACCAACGGCGACCCGTCCAACGCCTTCGAGGTGCGCTACGAACACAACCTGACTCCGGGCCTGAAACTCCAGATCGCCTCGTCCATGTACAACGGCTTCTTCTGGAATTTCGAAGGCAATGAATTCGTGCTGGTGGACGGCAACGGGTTCCGCAACTGGTTCAAGGTCGAGAGCCGCGTTTCCGAACGCATGCTCTTCCAGTTGAAGGTGACCCGGGATCACAACATGCCCACCGCCAGGGACGTGCGCCGCTTCGGGGATCCGTCAGGCAACGACCCCGATGCGCCCTACGTGCCCAAGGACCAGACCACCATCCGTCTGCAGATGGATTACACATTCTGATAGATCCGAGGAGACTTGCGTGATGTTCAACAAGTTGCAAAAAACGGTTTGCCTCAATGGTCTGGCGGTGCTCGGCGTGACGGTCGGGCTGCTGGCGCTCGGCGCTGCTTCGGCGGTGGCCGTGCCCCAGATCATGAGCACCTACGGTGACCAGATGCCCTGGTCGAGTGCCGAGATCAATGCCATGGGCGGCACCGGCACCGCGCTGTACCGCGGTGGTCTGTCCAACATCTTCAATCCGGCCCTGCTGACCGACGAGCAGGGCTACCGCCTGGATGCCGGCGTGATGCTGGATCAGGAACACGAAGACCGCTTTCAGCCCCTGTTCGACTCTTTCGACAGCTGGGTCGTGGACGCGGCCATCGCCAGCAACCGGAACCACTACTGGCAAACGGGATTCGGGGCGGCCGGCCGCTTCTTCCAGGAGTCCTTTCCGGTCGTGCTGAGCCTTTCGCTCGCCGATCGCTATCCGTACAGCTACTCGTTCTACGAGGAGCTGCGCAATCCCAGCCCGTTCCCGCCCGGGCAGGGCGAGCCGGCGCGGGATATGCTGATCGAAGAGCGCCAGCGCGACATCACCGGTACGCTGCGGAACCTGAGTTTCGGCGCGGCGGCCAACGTGACCCAGCGCATCTCGTTCGGTGCGGCCGTGCATTACGCGTTTGGTACGCGCAGGGCCGTCGACTCCGTGCGTGACTACGTGGTGACCGACGGTGACGACAGTTACCGTCTGGAGGACGAATTCGAGATGTCCGGCGTGAACTTCACCCTGGGCGCCCGCGGCGTGATCAACGAACGCCTCGAAGTCGGCGTCGCCTGGGAAAGCCAACTGACGGCCACCGGCGACTGGACCACCACCAGTGCCGATGTGGACGCCTCGCAGGTCACGGTCCATGACGGGTCCTACAAGTACCCCAACATGTTCCGGGCCGGCCTGACCTTCCGGCCGCGCACCAACCCGCTGACCGTCTTTACGGTCGAGGCCGAGTACAAGCCCTGGGACAAGCTGGAGGACAACGAGCATCCGGGCCAGGACAATCCCCAGTTGCTGAACGATGTGATGGACGTGCGGGTCGGTCTGGAGCACCTGTTCTACAACGGCATTCCGCTGCGCTTCGGTTTCCGCCACTTCGACAGCTACACCGACCGGGACGCGAGCGCCAGCGTGTTCACCTCCGGCGTCGGCGCGCCCATCGGCGGTGGCATGGTGGCGGTTTCGCTGGAGCTGACCAAGATTTCCAGTATCCAGGAGCACCAGTTCCCGTATCCGGACGATTTCTTCGGCGACAATTTCAAGACCGACGAGTTCGCGCGGGTTGACGACACCCGCTTCCGGATCGGCGTCAGCTACAAGGTGGAGTTCTAGCCATGCGCGTGTTCAAGCACAGTTTCCTGTTGGGGGCGGTACTGATCGGGGTGCTGGCGGTGGCCGGTGTGGGGCAGGCTGGTGACCACGACGACGGCATCCTGCGTCTGCACCTGCTGTGGACCAACGACATGCACGGTCACATCGCCCCGGAGCCCGCCAAGTTCATGAATCCGGAGCACCCGCCCCCGCTGGGCGGGGGGGCTTCGGCGGCCCGCTACATCAAGGAAGTCCGGGCCAAAGCCGAGGCGGCCGGGGATGAAGTGCTGCTGATGGATGTGGGTGACATGTTCCAGGGTACGCCCATCGGCAACAAGACCCAGGGCACGGCGGTCATCGAGTATTACAACGCCATCGGGTACGAGATGACGGTGCCGGGCAATCATGATTTCGACATGGGCCGCGAAAACAACGAGCGTCTGGCCCGCCTGTCGAACTTCCCGTGGGTTTGCGCCAACCTCTATGAAGAGTCCACCGGCAAGCCTGTCAGCTGGGTCCAGCCGACCCTGATGCTCGACTACCAGGGTATCCGGATCGGCGTGGTGGGGATCATCACGCCCGGTACGGCCAAGATGAGCTTTCCGGAGAACATCAAGGGCCTGGAATTCCGGCCCATGCCCGAAACCGTCGACCACTGGCGTGACCGGCTGCGGGACGAAGGGGCGGACCTCATCCTGCTGGCGATCCACGAAGGTCTGCCGTTCGATCCGGAAAAGGGCTGGAAGAAGATTGCCGACGATAGCAGCGAAGGTGATGCCGACGACCTGCAGGGCAGCTACGGCAGCAACCACTCGGCCGGCGGCATGAATCTCATGGAACTGGTCAATACGGTGCCGGGGATCGATATTGCCGTGGGCGGACATACCCACCGCGGCTACCAGGAACCCTGGATCGATCCCATGAACCACACCATGTGTTTCGAGACCTACGGCAACGGCTCCAGCATCGGGCACGCCATCCTGCTGATCGACCGCCAGACCAAGTCCCTGATCGGGTATGAGAAGCCCGCGGGCCAGGGCACCCTGGTGACCTTGTTCGAGGATGAGATCTGGCCGGATGAGGAGATTGCGGCGGTGATCAAGCCGTACCATGACGCGGCCGAGGCGGAGATGAACAAGGTGATCGGCAAGGCGGCCATCTCCATGCGCCGCGGTGCCCCGGGGGCGAACCTGGTGGCCAATCTGGTCACCGATGCCATGATTGCCTACTTCAACGCCGACTTCAGCTTCCAGAACGGTGGCGGCCTGCGGGCTGATATCGCGGCCGGGGATCTGACCACCCGCGACATCTTCAGCGTTCTGCCTTTCGGCAACGAGTTGGATGTGGTGGAAATGGACGGCCGGATGATCCGCCGGATCATCGAGCGGCGGGTGGCCGGCCGCAGCAGCGGTATCCACACCGCCGGCGCCCGGATCGTCATCGACCCGACCAGGCCGGAGTATGATCGGGTCGTCGAATTGGAAATCGGCGGTGAGCCCTGGGATCCGGATCGGATCTACAAGGTTGTCGTGACCAACTTCCTGATGGAGGGCAACAGCGGGCTGGATTTCCTGACGACGATCCCGGCGGCCAAGATCACTCCCTCGGGTATCACGACCGCCGAGGCTGTGGAACACTATATCCAGCAGCACAATCCGGTCCGCCCGCGCATTGATGACCGCTGGACTGAGCAGGTAGGGGCCCCACAAGCGGAGTACCTAAAGCAAAGTTACTTGCCGGAATCGTAGAAAAATTGCAATCTGGTGTCTTTGCGTCACTTAGGTGACCCGGAGCACAAGTTTCGGCTCAAGCCCGCCCCGGTTCATCCGATGGATGTGACAGGGGCGGGCTACTGGCTTTCCCCGGACACGGAAGTCCACAACTGCGGGGCATTCATGCCGATGCCGCCGCTCAAACAAGGGACACGGATGTGAAGACCCTCCAAAAAGCCAAACGCAACGACCAACTCATCAGGTTCTCGACCCATATGAACAAAATGGTCGTGGGGCAGCCCAAGGCCATCGACAAGCTCTCGGACAGTTTCAGCCGGCTAATCGCCGGCGTCCACGATCCGGAAAGCCCCCTGCTGACGATGATGTTCATGGGGCCGACCGGTGTGGGCAAGACCGAAACCGTCCGCGCCCTGGCCGACACGATCTTCGGCAACAAGCGGGCCTACACCCGGGTCAACTGCCAGGAGTATTCGGCCCACTACAATATTTCGAAGCTGCTCGGTTCCCCTCCCGGCTATGTCGGCGGCGAGATCCGGCCTTTGCTGAGCCAGGAGAACATCGACCGGCACCACCGCAAGGCGCTGGACAACCAGTCGGGCATGATCAGCGAAGCGGACAGCAAGCTGGGCCGGCTGTATCCGCCGGAGGCCGAGAAATACCTGTCGATCATCCTCTTCGACGAGATCGAGAAGGCCCACCCCAAGCTGTGGAACCTGTTGTTGGGTATTCTCGAGGACGGCACCGTGGTCCTCGGCAACAACGAAGAAGTGGATTTCCGCCAGTCGATCATCATCCTGACCACGAACGTGGGCAGCGAGGCCATGGGGGCGCACCTGGCCCAGAGCGGCATCGGCTTCGCCACCGGCGTGAGTGACAAGCAGATGGACAGCGATGTCGAGGACGCGGCCATGCGCGAGGCCAAGAAGGTCTTCCCCTTCGAATTCCTCAACCGCTTCGACGACATCATCACCTACTACACGCTCAAGGAGCAGCACCTGTACAGCATCCTGGATATCCTGATTGCCCAGGTGCATCACCGGTCGCTGCTCTGCGCCGAGCCGTTCCTGCTGGAGATCACCCAGGAGGCCAAGCGTTTCCTGGTTGAACGGGGGACCGATATCCAGTACGGCGCCCGGCCCCTGAAGCGCATCGTCGAGAAGGAGATCGTCACGCCGATCAGCCACCACATCTGCAGTGACCAGATCCGCAAGGGCGACCTGATCACCGTCGATATGTACTCCGACAGCGACGAGCCCGAACTGGTCTTCCGCAAGGAGACCGGGGTGACCAGTTGGGAAGAGCTCGAGAGCCTCGGGCCGTTCCCCGGCAACCAGTGGGCCAAGGAGGACTTGGGCGTGAAGGACGACGGCGGCGAGAAGAAGCAGATCGTCGAGGAGATCACCCGCGTGGTGGCCAACGCCGGGGCCATGACCGGCGCCGACGAGTAGCCGTCGCACCGTCAGACAAGAAAAGAAGGCCCGGACTCGAGTCCGGGCCTTCCTCAGTCTGAGCGGTGCGGTCTAGGAGTGTGTCGGAAAACCCATCCTTTTCCGACACAATTCAGTAGTTGGCCTTTATGATTTCACTCAGGGCAGTATAATCGGCCCATGAAAAAAACAAAAACGCTTTTCCGCCCTTACTCGCCCGATCAGCCATAC
>JAJRWA010000141.1 GCA_024277025.1 Candidatus Krumholzibacteriota bacterium
ACATAGTCGCCGGTCACCGCACCGGCGTGACACGCGTCACAGTCAACCCGTTCGTGGGCACCGACCAGCGGCAACGCCGTCGCGTTGTGTTCCTGGCGCATGCGGGGCTGATCAACCCAGGCCGCGGGCGTGTGGCAATCGTCACAGGACGGACCCAGCCGGCCGCGATGGGTATCGTTGTGGCAATCGACGCACTGGGTGCCCACGTGGGCAAACTCCGGTTGCTGATGGCAATCCCGGCAGAGGGCGTGCTGATGCATCCCCTCCAGCGGAAAACCGGTCGCTTCATGGCCAAAGGAGCTGTTCCCGGCGAGCTCCCACGAATCCGCGTTGTGGCACAGCTTGCAGTCCAGATTCATGTCTCCGTGGGGATTGCCCACCTGGGGCACGGCGGGCTCTTCCTGGGCGTACCCGGCCAGCACGCCACAGAGACACAGAATCACGACCAGACGGGGAATGCGCATCACGATTTTCCTTCCTGAGTGGACTTGCTGTTGCCATGACAGCCCCGGCAATCGACCGGCAGCGGTTTGAAATGCACGAGACGCTGGTTGTCCTGGGGCCGCGGCAGATGACAGGTCTGGCAGGCCACTTTCTCGTGCCCACCCCGCAGGGGGAATCGGCTGTCGGTTTCGTGGTCGAATTTCTCGGCAAACCAGTCGACGGTCACGTGGCAGCCGCCGCAATCGACGGCCGTCTGGTCGGTGGTCAGGCGCTGGGCTAATTCACCACCATGTATATCCTCATGGCAGCCGGCACAGTGGCGCGCCGCACCCTGGAACGGCAACTCAACTTCACCGGCCCGGCGCGCCTTCTTGTGGCAGGCCGTGCAGGTCGCGGCCGCGTGACGGTCTGTCAACGGGAAGGCCGTGACCGCGTGATCAAAATCCGGTTGGCGCCAGCTGTCCTCGCTGTGGCAGGCCGTGCATCCGGTCTGGCCCAAGGGTCCGTTGACCTTGGCGGTCTGTCTCAGATGGGGGTCACGATGGCAGGCCGTGCAGGCTTGATGGTCCGGCAGCAGGTCGGCCGCCTTCGCATACACGCTCTTGGCCGGCGCCGCGCCCGACAGCGGCTGGTGGCAGCTGAAACAGGGCGTGGCCTGATGCCCGCCCCGCAGGGGGAAAACGGACTCGGCATGGCGAGCCATGGTATAGGTTGCCGGCTTGAAACCGGCCACGGTGTGGCAGTCTTCACAGACCATCAAAGCGGGACGCTGATTGGCCGCGCTGTCGTGGGCGTCCCGGTGGCAGTCGCGGCATCTGGCGTACGCCGGCTTCTTGCGCCCGTTGGCATGGCACTGGGCACAACTGACTCCGGCGTGGCGCCCCTGCAGCGGATACTGCGTCCGGCTGTGGTCGAAGGACTCGCCATTGATCTGCAGCCAGCCCGCCGTGGTGTGGCACTGGGTGCAGTTCGGACCCAGGGTATCGGCGTGAGGATCCTTGTGGCACGTTGTGCAATTCTCGTGAGCCTCGGGCTTGAAGACCGCGACGGCCAGTTTCGCATCCCCGACGGTGACCGGCTTACCCCGGCCCCGATGGCATTTGGCGCAGTCGACCTTTTCGTGCTTGCCCGTCAGGGGAAACTCGGACGTGTCGTGATCGAACCCAGCGGCCGGCCGCCACTTTTCGGTGCCATGGCAGCCGGCGCAGGTCTTCTGCTGAAGACCGCCGGTCAGCGCGCCGGCGTGAGGATCCGCGTGGCAGGAAACACACTGCTGATCCAGCCCCAGCCAGGTGCGGTTGAACTCCTTGTGCCAGGCCCGCAACCGGCCCGGATCGACCACATGCTTCACATCGTGACACTGGCGGCACTGCAACTTCAGGTGGGCGCCGGTCGGCTCATAGCCCAGCACGTAGTGGGTGAAGTTTTCCTGCCCATCGGGCCAGAAAACCAGGTCGTAGTCGCGACCGTTGTGCTCGTTATGGCAGTCGGTGCACTCGGCAAAGTCGGCGCCGGCGTGAAGACCAGGCCCCCCCTGGCGCATGGCCGCGATTTCCTGATGGCAGGCCAGACACTTGGGCCCCACATCGCGCTGGCCCAGTTTGTGACAGGACGAACACTTCTTCAGGCCATCGAGATGGGCGTGGGCTTCGCTGAGGTCACCGGGCGAAAGCTGGGCCAGGGCGGGTCCAAAGTTGAAAACGGACAACACTATCACCACCAAAGGTGTCACAAAGAGAGGCCATTTCGACCTCTGACGGCATTTCGCAAGCGGAATTGTCAGTCCTCCAGCCATCTTCCTCCAGGCCCCGATACTTCTAAGCCGATCCCCCGAACTGCCACGTGTAGCCCAACATGAGAGCCACCGCCACATGCACCACCATTATCAGTATCATGATGATGGCAAACGGCTTATGAAATACGTGCCAATAGTGGAACAGGTCCCGGATCTGGTTGAAGAGCATCAGGCGTCGGGTCTGCAGCACCCACTGGCGACACAGGTCCAAAGCTCGAGGATCCGGTTCGATATTATTTCCGAGTAAAAAACTCTGCAATTTACGCGCCAGAAACAGATTCACCAACGGCAGCAGCAGCATCGCCGTGGGGGCGGAATGCTGGCTCAGAGTGCCGGTCGCCAGGTATTCCAGGGCCGTGACCGCTTTCTCGCCCAGGCCGTAGTTGGTCGACAGTTCGACCAGGATCTCTGCGTTACGGTTCTCGATTTCGTCCGCGTCCATGGTTTCACCCAGCATATTGCGCGGGATCTGCTGATACAGGTAGCGCCCCACCACACCGCTGAGGGCTACCGCGACCATCGACCAGTAGCTGATCGAGACCAGGCCGTTGAACTTGAAACTCGTGTGCAGGGTGATCAGGATCGGCCCCGCCACACCCAGGAAGATATGGTACCGCAACCAGATACGCAGATCTCCCCACCGGCTCATGAACTTGAATCGTTTGCGGGCCGTGTACAGTAGCAGCAACAGCACCATCAGCGTGCCGAGGATGCCGAGACCATGGCCGATGAAGCCGGCGGGCCGTAATGCCCGGAAGTCCTCGTGATGAGGGCGATCGCCATAGGCTGTGCCGTAGAAATCCCAGCCCGTGTAGATGACCCAGGCCACCAGAGCCGCCGTGGCCAGAGTCAACAGGACAATAATGGTGTTGTGGACGGAATTGCTGCGGCTGGCCATGGCTCTATCCTTGGGCGCGGGTCCTCGCTTCGGCGTAACATGTCTCACCCTATCGGCATTCGCGGCATAAAAATAGAGGATTTGTTTGGTATGGCATCAGTCTGGCCGCCAGCGCCCCAAGGCAGCGGCAAACTCCCACCGTTTTACTTCCTTGAAGACGCGACAAAGGAGCCATAAGTTGTCAGCAATTCGATTCCTCTTGCCCATATCCAACCGGAGGGTACCCCATGCACACCATTTCGCGACTTCTCGTCTCGGTTTCGCTGATGACCCTGCTGGCAGTGGCGGGTTGCGGTGGCGGCAGTGACGATACCGCTGCCGGCGGCCCCCCGACGCCAGCCATCAAGGGCATGTTCGGCACGATGGAGAAAGTGATGGCCTCGCCGGACAACCCGATCACCGACGCCAAGGTCACCCTCGGGCGCATCCTCTATTATGAGGACCGCATGTCCGCCAGCGGTGATATTTCCTGCAACAGCTGTCACGTGCTGGACGAGTACGGCGTCGACGGCCTGCCGGTTTCCCCGGGCCACGACGGGACCGACGGCGTGCGCAACAGCCCGACCGTGTACAACGCCGCCATGCATATCGCCCAGTTCTGGGATGGCCGTGAACCCACGGTCGAGGCCCAGGCCAAGGGCCCGATTCTCAACCCGATCGAGCACGGCATGGCTTCGGCCGAAGCCGTCGAAGCCGTCCTGCGGGGCATCCCCGGGTACAAGCCGCTGTTCGCCGCCGCGTTCCCCGGCCAGGCCGAGCCGATCACCTTCGACAACGTGGCCCTGGCCATCGGCGCCTTCGAGCGCAAGCTGGTCACTCGCGGCAAGTGGGACCGCTGGCTGCTGGGCGACGGCAACGCCCTGACCGCCCAGGAAGTGCGCGGCGTCAATACCTTCGTCGAGACGGGCTGCACAACCTGCCACATGGGCCCCGCTCTGGGTGGCAACATGTATCAGAAGATGGGTCTGGTCGAGGCCTACGAAACCCATGATGAGGGTCGCGCCGCGATCACGGGCAATGCCGCGGAAAAGGACTTCTTCAAGGTGCCGAGCCTGCGCAACGTGGCCGAGACCGGGCCGTATCTGCACAACGGCACCGTCGAAGGTCTCGCCGAGACGGTGGATATCATGGCCCGGCACCAGCTGGGCAAGACACTCACGCCGGAGCAGAACGCGGACATCGTGGCCTTCCTGGCCGCCCTGACCGGCGACCTGCCGACCGAGTACATCGCCGAGCCGCCACTGCCCGGAATGACGACCAACTAGGCCTGGCGATTCCTGCTGCCGCCGACCCGCCATCCGGCCGGGTCGGCGGCCTTCTTTTTGCCCCCGACCGCCACGGTAGACAATCCCCGCCCGGCGAATTAGGTTATCAGCCTGACAGAAGCCCGTTCCCGCGATCCGAAAGGTTTCAGCCGTCATGAGTGATGACCGCGAATTGGACAGTTCCGCCGCCGAGTCCACCGAGAAATCGGACTTCATCCGCACCCAGATCCGGGCGGACCTGGCCGCCGGCCGCAACGATGGTCGCGTGCACACGCGCTTTCCGCCCGAGCCCAACGGCTACCTGCACATCGGGCACTCCAAGGCGATCCTGCTGAACTACGGCGTGGCTCAGGAATTCGGCGGCAAGTTCAACCTGCGTTTTGACGACACCAATCCGGAGAAGGAAGAGACCGAGTACGTCAACTCGATCAAGCGGGACATCAAGTGGCTGGGTGCCGACTGGGAGGACCGCGAATTCTACGCCTCGGACTACTTCGACACCTTGTATGAATGGGCCGTGCACCTGATCAGCAACGGCAAGGCTTTCGTCTGCAGCCTGACTGACGAGCAGATCCGCGAATACCGCGGCACGGTCAAGGAAGCGGGCCGGCCGAGCCCGGATCGCGACCGCCCGATCGCAGAGAGCCTGGACCTGTTCGAACGCATGAAGAACGGCGAGTTCGAAGAGGGCCAGTACACCCTGCGGGCGAAGATCGACATGGCCCACAGCAACATGAAGATGCGCGACCCGCTGCTGTACCGCATCCGCAAGGCCCCCCACCACCGCACCGGCGACAAGTGGAACATCTATCCCTTCTATGACTTCGCCCACGGCCAGAGCGACGCCATCGAGGGCATCACCCACTCCCTGTGCACCCTGGAATTCGAGGTCAACCGGCCGCTCTACGACTGGTTCATCGAGAACCTGCCGGTACCCTGCAAGCCGCGACAAATCGAGATGGCCCGCCTGAACCTGACCTACACCGTCATGAGCAAGCGCAAGCTGCTGCGCCTGGTGCAGGAAGGGCTGGTCACCGGCTGGGACGATCCGCGCATGCCGACGATCAGCGGTCTCAGGCGGCTGGGCTACACGCCCGAATCGATCCGCAAGTTCAACGACCGGATCGGTGTCGCCAAGCGCGACTCGACCGTGGACCTGGACCTGCTGAAGTGGTCTATCCGCGAGGAACTGAACCTGACGGCGGACCGGGTGATGGCCGTACTGCGGCCGTTGAAGGTCGTGATCACCAACTACCCGGCAGACCAGGTCGAGGACATCGAGTGCGTGAACAACCCCGAGGACGAGAGTGCCGGCACCCGCCTGGTGCCGTTCTCGCGGGAGCTGTACATCGAGCAGGACGATTTCCGCGAGGAAGCCCCGCGCAAGTTCTTCCGGCTGAAGCTGGGCAGCGAGGTGCGCCTCAAGCACGCCTATTTCATCACCTGTGACGAGGTGATCAAGGACGACGAGGGCAACCCGGTCGAGCTGCGCTGCACGTATGACCCGGCGACCCGGGGCGGCGATTCGCCGGACGGCCGCAAGGTCAAGGGCACGCTGCACTGGGTCTCGGCCCGGCACGCGGTCGACGCCGAGGTACGGCTGTACGACAACCTGTTCAAAGAGCCGTTTCCCGAGGAGGGCGGCGACTACATCGCCAACCTGAACCCCGATTCGCTGGAAGTGGTGACGGCCAAGCTGGAGCCCGGCCTGGCGGACAAGACCGTGGGCTACCGCTGTCAGTTCATGCGGCTGGGTTATTTCTGCGTCGATAGTGTGGACTCGCAGCCGGGCGCCGCAGTCTGGAACCGCACCACGACCCTGCGCGACAGCTGGGCCAAACTGGAAGCCCGATCGGGTAAGTAGCAGGCACCCATTGCGCTTTTGGCGCGGTTGCCTATCTTGCCGAACCAGCGAGGGAGGTGAACATGTCGTTTGAGGAACGCGTTGCCCTGACGCGCTTTGCCAAGAGCGCCGGCTGAGCGGCCAAGCTCAGTCCGGGGGACTTGACCGAAATTCTGGCGCCCATCCAGGCGGCGGCCGGGCCCAACCTGCTGGTCGGCTTCGACACGGCCGACGATGCCGGCGTCTATCGTCTGACCGACGAGCGGGCCATCGTCTGCACCGCCGATTTCATCACGCCGGTGGTCGATGATCCGCGCACCTTCGGCCGGATCGCGGCGGCCAACAGCCTCAGCGACGTGTACGCCATGGGGGGCACTCCCCTGATCGCCCTGAACCTGCTGGGCTACCCGCCGGTCGGCCTGCCCAATCATGTGCTCGGCGAAATCCTCAGCGGTGCGGGCGAAGTTTGCGCCGCTGCGGGCTGTGCCGTCGGTGGCGGCCACACCGTGCGCGATGACGAGGTGAAGTTCGGACTGAGCGTCACCGGCGAAGTGCATCCGGACCGGATCCTGCGCAACAGCACCGCCCGGGCAGGCGACGTGCTGGTGCTGACCAAACCCCTGGGCACCGGCGCCCTGGTGGCGGCCAGGAAGAAGGGTCGGCTCAGTGAAGCGCAATACGGCGAGTTGGTCACCTGCATGACGACCTTGAACCGCTGTGGGACGCAGCTGTTAGAACTGGGCGCCACGGCCTGTACCGATGTCACCGGATTCGGCCTCTCCGGCCACGCCCTGGAGATGGCCAGAGGCTCGGACCTGACCCTGACCATCGACCCCGCCAGCCTGCCCCTGTTGCCCGAGGCGGTCGAATTGTGCGGGGAAGGATTCACCTGCGGCGGCACCAAGTCCAACGCGGCGTTCATCGGGCGGGATGTGCTGTTCACCGACTCGGTCGGCCCGGACATGATCGGTCTGCTCAATGATCCCCAGACCAGCGGCGGCTTGCTGGTGTCGGTGCCGGCGGACCGGTCGGATGATCTTTGTGCCGCGGTGCTCGCTGCAGGCGGACTGAGCGCATCAGTCGTCGGAGCAGTTTCCGCCCACGCGCCCGATGAGCCGTTCCTGGTTTTCGGGGGCTGATTGGCCGACAAATCCCCTCAAGGGCCCAATTCCCCGGTCGATAATTAACTAAAGAAATCCCCTACAGGCGCGCCCAGGGACAGGAGCCCAGATTGAGTGCTGTATTGAATAAATCCTTGATGGACATTCACCCCCGCGAGATCAAGGGCATGGTGAAGGATGTCCCGACCCTGCCGGTCATCTATCAGGAACTGTTTCAGAAGATGCAGGATCCGAATATCGCGGTTCCCGAAATCGCCGAACTGATTGCCCAGGACCAGTCGTTGTCGACCAAAATTCTGCACCTGGTCAACAGCGCCTTCTACGGCTACAGCAAGCAGATCAAGACCATCAGCCGGGCCGTGGTGATCCTGGGCTTCCGGGCCGTGCGCAGCGCCGCTCTGGCCATCAGTGTCTTTGACTACTTCGGTGACGAGGACTCCGAGGGCGTCAACATGCTGGACTTCTGGAAGCACAGCATCGCCGTGGCCAGCATCTGCAAGGTCCTGGCGCGCGAGCTGAACATCAACCAGCAGGAAGAGGCGTTCATCGTCGGGCTGCTGCACGACGTGGGCAAGCTCGTCGAGAAGCGCTACTTCGCCGAGGATTTCCTGGAAGTGTGCACCGTGGCCCAGGAGCAGCACCTCAGCTGGTACGAGTGTGAGAAGGCCCTCTTCCAGGTGCATCACGCGACGATCGGCAAGGCCATCTTCCGTGCCTGGAACTTCCCGCCCAGCGTGGTCGATGCCGTGCAGTTCCACCACAATCCCACCGCCTCGACCAAGGTGCCGCAACTGACGGCCCTGGTGCACGTGGCCGATGTGCTGAGCTACTCCCTGGATCTGGGCGCGCCCGGCGCCTGGCCGCCCAAGGAATGCGATGCCGACGCGCTGAAGCTGCTGGGACTGGACATGGAGCGCGCGGCGGGCTTCCAGGAGAAGATCGAGGAAGAGCTGGAGCATGCCATGGAGATCCTGAAGCTGCTGGACTAGGTCGATCTTGCACCCGGTTGTGCTTCCCCCGACTTGCCGCTATATTCTTCGCGTCACATCCAACCTGGGGTTCAGTTGAGGGGACTTTCAGGGGGATTGCCGTGAAGTATTCGAGAATCGTCATGCCGGCCCTGGCAGCGGCCGTGATGCTGGGTTCTACCTGCCAGGCCGCCGCTCCGGCGACCACCGATACGACCACCACCAGATTGGCAGCCATTCACGTCAGCGCCACCAGTTCCCCCTGGGGCGAGTCGGCCCTGTCGGATGGGGATCTGCGCGATCGCCGCGGCGACAATCTGGCGGAGAATCTGGAACAACTGCCTGGCGTGGCGGCCGTGCGGCGCGCGCCAAGCGCAGCCGAGCCCGTGATCCGCGGCTTGGGCTGGGAGCGGGTACAGACCATTCTGGGAGCGGTGCCGCTTTACGGGGCCTGCCCCGGACGGATGGACCCGCCGGCCACCTATCTCGGCGCCCTTTCGACCGAGAGCGTGACGGTCTTCCGCCAGGGCGGCGGCGCCTTCGGCGGGCCGGGCGGCACCGGCGGCACGATCATGGCCAAACCGGATTATGAGCGCCGGCCCGGCGACCCCAACGGGGTCACGACCTGGCTGGGCGCCGGCTACGAATCAGCCCGCGACGGTTTTCGCTACGAAGGCGGCCTGTTCGGCGGGTCGGACAAGCTGGACTACAAGCTCGGCGCCGGCCACCGCGAGTATGACGACTACACGGCCCCCGACGGCACCGTGGTCCCGGCGGGCCAGACGACGACGACAGCAAGCGGCTCCCTGGGCTGGCGGCCCCGCGACGGTCAGCGGCTGTGGTACGCCGCCACCTACACCCACGAAGAGAACATCGACTTCCCGGCGCTGCCCATGGACAACATCGACACCGACTTCCAGGTGCACAATCTGGGCTGGCGCACCGAGTCGGCCACGGGACTGCTGCGGGGCGTCGAGATCACGGGCGGTGTCTCACTGATCGATCACCTGATGGACAACAGCCTGAAACCCAATCGCGCCGCCATGGAAGCGGCCACCGTGGCGGAAACCCGCAGCGGCGCGGCTCATGCCGTCTTCGACCTGCATCCCGGCGAGCAGTGGCGCATCCGGGCCGGTCTGGACCTGACCCGCCTGACGCGTGACGCCACCCGCACGCGCTACATGGTGGACATGGGCATGACCTTCCACGATCGGCTCTGGCCGGATGCCAGCCAGACCAGCGGCGGCGGTTTTGCCGACCTGACCCGCGACCTGTCGCCGACCATGGCCCTGACCCTGGGCGGCCGCGTGGATGCCATCGACAGCAAGGCCCGCGCCGCCGACGCGGCCAGCCTCGGCGGCCTGACGGTGCGCGAACAATACGTCAACTACTACGGCCCCGGCGCCGCGGAGACCGACCGCAGCGAAACCCTGGGCGCCCTGCAGCTCAAGCTGGACGGCGAAGCCGGCGCACGGGGCCAATGGTATCTCCGCACCGGCCTGAGCACGCGCCCCGCCGGCATCACCGAACGGTACTACGCCTTCGGACCGGCACCGGGCGGCTACCAGGTGGGCGACCCCACGCTCAGCGCCGAGCAGAAGTGGGAAGGGGAAATCGGCGGCCGCCTGGCCGGCGAGCAACTGGCCCTGTCAGTCAGTGCGTTTCACGCCTCGGTCTCGGACTTCATCCTGGCCACGGTGATCGACCGACGCGATGTGAACGGCGACGGTATCGACGACACGATCAAAGGCTTCGAAAACACCGACGCGACGCTGACCGGCGGCGAACTGGGCCTGGAATACCACCCGATCGCAACGTTGTACGTGCCGGTGACTTTGTCTTTCGTGCGCGGACGCAACACGACAGCCGACCGCGATCTGCCCGAGATGCCGCCCCTGTTCGGCACTGCGGAGGTCCGCTGGCTCGCCCACGGCTCATCGGCCAGCTGGCTCAGCGGCGGCTGCTATTTCGCGGCTGACCAGGACAAGATAGACCCCTTGTTCCCCGAGGACCGCACCGGCGGCTACACCGTCTGGCATGTGCGCCTGGAAAGCAGTCCCGTCGACGGTTGGCGGTTCGGGGTCCGGGTCGATAACCTGTTCGACAAGTTGTACAACGACCATCTCACCCGGGAAGCGGTGCTGCCGGTCGGTGGCTTGTCCGCCGGCCAGGAAGTGCCCGCGCAGGGCCGCAGCCTGACGGTCACCGCCCACCTGAAGTTCTAAGGAAACAGCATGAAGTACCTGATTGCCCTGGCAGGCGATGATCTGGACAGCAAAGTGGCGCGGCGATTCGGGCACGCCGCCTGTCACCTGCTCGTCGACACCGAAACCGAAACGGCGGTGGTCTACCGCGGTGAAGTGGAAGACCTCTCGCAGCACGGCATGGAGCGGTTCAGCGACGTGGATCTCGCCGGCGTGATTACCGGCAACATCGGGCCCCACGCCTGGGCTGACGCCCAGGACCTGGGCCTGAAAGTGTTCATCGCCCGCGGCCTGACGGGTCGGCAGGCGTTGGCCGCGGTCGGCGCCGGTGAAATCGCCGTCGCCACGGAACCGACCATGAAGAAGAGCGCCGGGGACCATCACCACTGATCAGTAGTCGCCGTGGCCGCCGCGGTTCTTCTTGAGCTGGGAGCGGCGTTTCTTCTCATCGAGACGCCGCTCTTTGCTGGCCCGGGTCGGTCTGGTCTTCCGGCGC
>JAJRWA010000142.1 GCA_024277025.1 Candidatus Krumholzibacteriota bacterium
CCCCCCCAAACGCTATGCTGACCCGCAGTCACCGAACAACTGATCGCGCCAAAGGACAACGGCCCAACCCATGCGCCAGCCAACCAATCCCCACCCCAGGTTCCGGCACCTGTGGCACCCGGCCCTCCTGCTGGCCCTGGTCCTGTTGGCGCTCCCCGCAACCTCCCCCGCCGCCCAGCCAAGGGTCGCGGTGGCCAGTAACTTCGCCGGCGCCATGAAACAAATCGCCGCCCGCTACGAAACCGAAACTACTCGCCAGGTCACCCTGATCTTCGGCGCCACCGGCAAGCACTACGCCCAGATCCACAACGGCGCGCCGTTCGATCTGTTCTTCGCCGCGGACACCTTGCGGCCCTACCTGCTGGCCGAAGAAGGCGTGGCCGTGCCCAATACCCGTTTCACTTACGCCATGGGCCAACTCATCCTCTGGAGCCCACAGCCCGGCCTGATCGACCCGCAGGCCCAGTTGCTGGCCGGTCCGGATTTCCGCCACCTGGCCGTGGCCAACCCCCGCCTGGCCCCTTACGGCGCCGCGGCCCGCGCGGTGCTGGAATCCCGTGGCCTGTGGCACACCTTGCAGGGGCGCCTGGTGCAGGGTGAGAATATCGGCCAGACCCTGCAGTTCGTCACCAGCGGCAACGCCGAGTTGGGCTTCGTGGCCCTGTCGCAGGTGCAGCGGCCGGATCACCCACTGACCGGTTCCTGGTGGCTGGTGCCGCCCGACCAGTATCCGCCCATCACCCAACAGGCCGTGCTGCTGCGCGACAGTCCCGAGGCCCGGGACTTCCTGGCCTTCTGCCGCGGGCCGTCAGCGCGGGAGATCCTGCTGGCCTTTGGTTACGGGGTGCCCTGATGCTGACCGCTGCCGACCTGACTGCCCTGGGCCTGACCCTGAAACTGGCCACCGTGGTGACGGTGATCCTGCTGTTGCTGGGCACGCCGCTGGCCTGGTGGCTGGCGCGCAGCCGCTGGCGATTCAAGTTCATCCTCGAGGCGGTCGTCGCCTTGCCGCTGGTGCTGCCGCCGACCGTGCTGGGGTTCTACTTGCTGGTGGCGCTTGGCCCCCGGGGGCCGCTGGGTGGATTGATGACGACGCTGGGGCTGCAGCCTTTGGCTTTCACTTTTGCGGGGCTGGTGATCGGTTCGGTTTTCTATTCGCTGCCTTTCGTGGTGCAACCGCTGCAGGATGCGTTCGCTGCGGTCGGCCGCCGGCCGATGGAAGTGGCCGCTACCCTGGGCGCTTCGCCGCTGGACCGATTCTTCACCGTGGCAGTGCCTCTGGCGCGGCCAGGTTTCCTGACCGCGGCGGTGCTCGGTTTTGCCCACACCGTGGGCGAGTTCGGCGTCGTGCTGATGATCGGCGGCAATATCCCCGGCGAGACCCAGGTTCTGTCCATCGCCATCTACGACCATGTCGAGGCGCTGGAGTACGGCCATGCCCACTTGCTGTCCGGGGGCCTGCTCGTGCTCTCGTTCCTGCTGCTGGTCGGCGTGTACGCGGCCCGGCGCCGTGGCCCGGCGGTGCGGCCATGAGTATCAAGGCCCGCTTCAGTCTGAACCTGGGGGAGTTCGCCCTGGCGGTGGATTTGACGCTGCCGGCCGGCGGGGTGACCGCCGTTTTCGGGCCGTCCGGCTGCGGCAAGACCACGCTGCTGCGCGTGCTGGCGGGTCTGGAAAAATGCCCCGGCGGGTTTCTGCAGGTGGGCCCACAGATCTGGCAGGATGATCAGCGCTTCGTGCCGCCGCATCGGCGGGCTTTGGGCTACGTTTTCCAGGAGGCCAGCCTGTTTGCCCATTTGGATGTGGCGGGTAATCTGGCCTATGGGGCGCGGCGGGTGCCGGCCGGCGAACGTCGGGTTTCGGTGGACCGGGCGGTGGCCCTGCTGGGCATCGAACACCTGTTGGCGCGGTCGTGTGGCGAGCTGTCCGGCGGCGAGCGCCAGCGCGTGGCCATCGCCCGCGCCCTGGCCGCCAGTCCCGGCCTGCTGTTGATGGACGAGCCGCTGGCCGGGCTGGATGTTGCCCGCCGGCAGGAGATCCTGCCCTATCTGGAGTCGCTGCGGGCTGAGCTGGATATTCCGGTGATCTACGTCAGCCACGCGCCCGAGGAGGTGGCGCGTCTGGCGGATCATCTGGTGCTCATGGACGCGGGCCGGGTGCAGGCCGACGGCCCCATCACCGAGATGCTGACCCGGCTGGATCTGCCCCTGGGCCGGGACGACGAGGCGGCCGCCCTGATCACCGCCTCGGTCGCGGCCCATGATGAGACCTATGCCCTGACGAGCCTTGAGTTTCCGGGTGGCCGGTTCAGCGTCGCCCGTCAGGATCTGCCGGTCGGTCGGGCCGTGCGCCTGCGGGTGGCGGCCCGGGATGTGAGCCTGACCGAGGTCCACCAGGCGGGCACCAGCATCCTCAATATCTTTCCCGCCGAAGTGGTTGAGCTCGCGACAGTCAGCGAGGCCCAGGTCATGGTGCGTTTGAGCGTGGGCGGGGTGCCGCTGTTGTCGCGCATCACCCGAAAGTCGGCCGCGTTGCTTGACCTGAGCTGCGGCAAGCCGGTATATGCCCAAGTCAAGAGCGTTGCTCTGCTGTCCTGATCTCAAGTTCCGCCAGGAGTCGTCATGTCTGAAACCGTCCCGGGGTTCGGCGATCTCGAATTGATCGCGCCCCTCGTCAAAGCCGTCACCGAACTGGGCTACGAGTCGGCGCTGCCGATCCAGGCGGCTTGCATCCCGCCCCTGCTCGCGGGCCGGGATGTGATGGGGCTGGCCCAGACCGGTACGGGCAAGACGGCGGCTTTTGCCTTGCCGCTGCTGTCGCGCATCGACCTGAAAAAAAAGGCGCCGCAGGTGCTGGTGCTGACCCCGACGCGTGAGCTGGCCATTCAGGTGGCCGAAGCCTTCCAGTCCTACGCCCGCTACCTGACCGGCTTCCATGTGCTGCCGATCTATGGCGGGCAGCGCTACCCTTTCCAGTTAAGCAAGCTGCAGCGCGGGCCGCAGGTCGTCGTCGGCACGCCCGGCCGGCTCCTGGATCACCTGCAGCGCGGCACCCTGAAACTGGGCGCGTTGACCACTCTGGTGCTGGACGAGGCCGACGAGATGCTGCGCATGGGTTTCGTCGAAGACGTCGAGACCATCATGGACCAGGCTCCGGACGAGCGCCAGATGGCCCTGTTTTCGGCGACCATGCCGCCCCGGATCAAGCGCATTTCCCAACGCTACCTCAAGGACCCGGTCGAGATCCGCATCGAGGCCAGGACGATCACCGCCAAGAACATCGAGCAGGTGTACCTGGTCGTGCCCAACGCGGCCAAGTTCGAGGCCCTGATCCGCATCCTGGAGACCGAGTCCTACGACGGGATCCTGATCTTCGCCCGCACGCGGGTCGGCACCACCGAGTTGGCCGAGCGTTTGGCGGCCCGCGGCTACAGCGTGGCGGCCCTCAACGGGGACATGACCCAGGTTGCGCGCGAGCGCACGATCAAGCGGCTCAAGAGCGGTGGCCTGAACCTGGTGGTGGCCACCGATGTGGCGGCCCGCGGCCTGGATGTCGAACGGATCTCCCATGTGATCAACTACGATATCCCCGGCGACTCCGAGGCCTACATCCACCGCATCGGCCGCACCGGCCGGGTGGGACGCTACGGCAAGGCGATCCTTTTCGTCAGCCCGCGGGAACGACGCCTGCTGGGGGCCATCGAGCGGGTCACCCGCCAGCCGCTGCGGCCGATGGAGATGCCCAGCCACGACGCGGTGACGCGCAAGCGGGTCGAGAAATTCCGCGCGACCCTCGAGCAGGCCATGACCGCCATGCCCCAGGATTTCTTCCAGGATCTGAGCTTCGAATTGATGGAAGAATTGAACATCGATATTCTGCAACTGGCGGCGGGCGCCCTTTGCCTGGCCCAGCAGGGGCAGCCCCTGCAGGCGGAGGACAGCCGGGCCCTGGCCAATCTGCGCTGGGATGATCCGCGGCCGCCGCGCCGCGAGCGGGGCGCCGGGCGCAGCCGGACGGTGAGCAATCTGGCCCTCTATCGGGTTGAGGTCGGATCCGCCGACGGGGTCGAAGTGCGCAACATTCTGGGTGCCGTGGCCCATGAAACGGGCCTGGCCAATCGCTTCATCGGTCAGATTCGGATTCATCCCGGCCACTCCACGATCGAACTGCCGGATGACCTGCCGCGGCACATGCTGGACCATCTGCGCACCGTCTATGTCGCCCAGAAACCTTTGCGCATCTCGCGCACGCGCTACGAGGAGGCGCCCGGACGCCCGGATCAGCATCGGGCGGCAGCGACCCCCGGCACCAGGCCCGGCCCGGCGGGAAAAGCGAAGCCCAGGCAGGAAAAGCCCAGGCCAGCCAAGCCCAGGAAGTCCAGGAAGCCCAAGAAGAAGATCAAGCCCAAACGCAAGCCAAGCAGCAAGTCGTGAGCTGACGGGCCGCCCCTAACGTGTGTCAAGCTGACTCAGATCAATGCCCTGGGGCAGCGAGCGTATTGCGTGCGCGGCTCTCAGCTCATCCGGATGGATGGCCGCCGCTTCGCCGTTGTCCAGCGCGCCGGTGGCCGAATAGTACATCAGATAGCCCTGGCCGGCGCAAACCGCGTGGCCGCTCAGGCCCAGGGCATGTCCCATCTCGTGCAGGGCGATTTCCGTCACCAGTTTGGCCGTATTCAATTCTACCCACAGATATAGTTCGACGTGCTCGGGGATCACGTCGCCCAGCACGTATTGGTCATCGTTTGGTTCGGTGAGGAAGGCGCGCCCCAGAAACCCGGGTCCGTCGTCGCCGAAGCGGAAGGTGATGCGGGCAGCCGTCGAATCGGCGACCAGGGTCAGGAACTCCTGCCCCAGCGACGAATTCCAGATCTCGATGGCCCGGCGGCACGGGGCCGTGAAGTCCACTCCGGTATCATTGCTGAACTCGGGCACCCAGACGGTGACCGGATAGGACGCCCACTTGAAGAGCCGATAGTTGGGCCGCAGGTTGGTCATGTTGTCGGTGCGGGTCAGGTTGCGCAGGTAGGTGGGGAAGCTGTTGCCGTAGGGAGCGCAGTCGGCCACGAGACCCTGTCGCGAAAGCAGCACGAAGTCCCACTCTCGCGCGCCGCCGAATGTCATCGTGTCGGAAGTCGCATCGTACCAGGCCTCGTCACTGCCATCGGGGGATGGGAGGTCGGGGCTGTCGGTGCGCAACCGAACCGTATACGGGCTGGCGAAGGGGCCGATGCGGTAGTGCCCGGCCGCGTCGGTCTCCACCGCGAAGGTGTGGAAAGTGTCGTGCACGAGAATGCCGGACAGGGGCGCGCCGGTCGCGTTGCCGACCCGTCCGGTGATCCACCACGGTTCCGTGATGTCAATCTCGACATTCAGGGTGACCGGCGACCTGGAGCCGGCCGCGTTGACGCTGACGGCAGCCAGCCAGGCGTGGGCTCCGGGGATCAGTTGGCCGTCGCCGGCGGAGAACCCGGCCACATAGGCGGCCTGGCCGGCGACGAAAGGCTGCTCGGTCAGCAGGTGGGCTTCCGGCCAGTTGTTCTCGTCAATGGGGCCGTCGTAGCTGATGGCCAACCGGTAGGCGGCCACGGGCGTGCCACCGGGCGCGGCCGCCTGCCAGGACACCTCGATGCTGGCGGCGGCCGGAGCCGCGCGCACCTGCAGCGTGTGCGGAGGCAGGGGAGGCAGGGCATCGCGAGTAAAGGTGCGCAGGATCCACTCGCGCCGGACCTGGCGGTCCGGTGCGAAGGCCGTGGCGCGCAAAGTGTCGACGCCGGTGGCGGCCGCCAACCAGGCCACGGTCGTGTTCCGGCCGAGAGTCAGGTCCCCGATACGCCAAAGGTAGGTTGTGTCGTCAGCGCGGCTGGAGCTGACCCCGAAGACCAGTGTCGTGCCAACCACCACATCCAGAACCCGGTCCGGCGGGGTGAACGCCACGGCTGTCGGCGTGTTGAACATGGAGTCGACCAGCCAGGAATGGACGGCTGACTCATCATGCCAGGTCGCCATGGCGGTCACCGTGTCGCGGGTGGTGGCGGCGGGGAAGAAACGAAAACGCGGGCCGATGCCGGCGGCTTTGCTGTTCACAAGCCATTGCACGCTGATATTCGGGCCCTGGGAATAGGCCACCTGGAAATCCAGAAAGCGGCCCGCCGCCACCTGCACGGATGACGCGACAGGCGTGAACAGGAACTCACCCGGTCGGGTCAACTCGGGCTCGACACTGCGGGTGCACCCCATGACCATGATGATCAGGGTGATCCCGCCCCAGCCCATGAGTTTCAGCCTGGTCAAAAGAATTCTCCGTTCCCCGAGCCACCGTCTGAGTCTACGGAGCGCCGCCGGGCCGGGCAAGCAGACCGGCGGTATTCCGCGCCAGGCCGGGAAATACCGGGAGATAGGTATTGACAACGCGCTCGGCTGCAGGGTTTGATGGGCCGGACGAAAGGAGGTGACACATGAACAAGACGGAACTGACCGAACAACTGGCCACGAAGACCGGGATGACCAAGGCCGCCGCCAAGCGCGCTGTCGATGCTCTCTTCTCCACGGCTCCGCGTGAAGGGATCATCGCTACGGCAGTCGCCAAGGGTGACCGGGTTCAGATCACGGGCTTTGGGACTTTCGAGCGTCGCAATCGCAAGAAAAGGACCGGCCGCAATCCTCAGACCGGCGCGACGATTACCATCGCTGCTGCCAAGTACCCGGCCTTCATGGCTGGCAAGAGTCTGAAGGACCGCGTCCAGAAGTAGCCCGTTTGGGCCCTGGATGGCGCCTTGTCGGGCTGTCAGCGGGCCTCAGCTGGGAATGAAGGGCGGCTTCGAGCCGCCCTTCGGCCTGTCGGACACCGGGCGGGAAAACCCGGCGGTTGCCCTGTGCGGGGCGGCCCTTTATTATGTGACGTCTGGAACTTCACGCGGGAGCCCGGGTATAGCGGCTCGCCGAACCCGTTGCGAACGGGGCATGGGAATCCACTCAGGAGAGGTTGGAAACATGAGCAAGTTGAAGGGCCTGCCAAGTGCCCTGCACGGGATGTTGTCGTTGGTGATGGTGGCGTTGCTTGCGGTGGCCCTGTCGCCGCTGCTGTTGGCCGGGGCGGTGCGCGCCGCCGATGAGGAGCCGGTCAAGGCCTGGAAGAACATCACCATGATCTATACCACGGACGTCAAGGGCAAGATCGAGCCCTGTGGCTGAAAGTCCCATCCGCGTGGCGGGCTGGCCCGGCGGGCCAGCTTCTTGGATGGAGTCTGGAACGAGAACGTCCCCGTGCTGATGGTCGATGCCGGCGATCTTTTCGGTCGGCGTTCCAAGGACGAAAAGCACCAAACGGAATTCCTCTGCCAGATGACCGGTGACCTGGGCTATGACGGCATCGGCCTGGGTGAGCGGGATCTGAACTACGGATTGCCTTTTTTGCGGGAGATGATCGAGCAGAATGGTCTGCCGTTCACCAACGCGAACGTGCGCGACGCCAAGACCGGCGAGTTGATCCTGCCGGAGTATCTGATCGTCGAGCGCAACGGTATCAAGTACGGGCTGGTCAGTGTGCTGGACCCGGCGCTGAAGATAATCACCATGACCGCGACCGAAGCGGAATTCACCGTGGACGATCCGGTGGCTGTCATGCGGGAACTGGTGCCGCGGCTGCGCGAGAAGGCCGACTGCATCGTGTTGCTCGGGCATCTGGGTGAGAACAACACCGAGCCGCTGATCAGGGAAGTCAAGGGCATCGACATCAGCGTGACCGGTCACACCTTCCGCAATCTGCAGACCGAGCGGGTGCTGGACGATACGGCCATGTTCACGGCGACCCACGAAGGCCGCTACATCGGGCGGGCCAATCTCTTCATCGAGGAGGGTACCGGACGGGTGATGGCCATCGACGTGGGCATCACCAGCCTGGACGACAAGGTGTCGTCGGATGCCGAGATGCAGGCCAAGGTCGACCAGTACAAGAAGGAGCTCGTGGAGTACAAGGAGGCCAAGCGCGCCGCCTACCCGCGCAACCTGGGCTCGGACAAGGAGCAGTTTCTCAGTGAACGCGCCTGCATGTCGTGCCACGAGGATGCCTGGAAATCCTATGTCGGCTCGCCGCACCGCACGGCCTTCGCGGCGATCCGCAACAAGGGCCAGAGCAGTGAGCCGGAATGCCTGAGCTGCCACACGACCGGTTATATGTACAAGAACGGTTACAGCACCGAAGCGCCCGGCAGCAAGTTGATCAATGTGCAGTGCGAGGCCTGTCACGGCTACGGCAGCGAGCATGCCCGGGACGGCAAGTGGGTGGCCCAGGCCAAGGACTCGTGCGTTGTCTGTCACGACCAGAAAAACAGCCCTGAGTTCGACTATGCGACCTACTGGGAAAAGATCAAACACTAGGCGCCGCCTGACGGCGGCCCTGGCCATCGGCATGTTTGTCGTCGGGGCGCGGACAGTCCGCGCCCTCGACGTGTTCACCCTGTGGCG
>JAJRWA010000143.1 GCA_024277025.1 Candidatus Krumholzibacteriota bacterium
GAACCAACACCGCCACGACAAGATCGCGGTCGTCGATTTCGGTGGCCAATACGCCCACCTGATCGCCACCAAGGTGCGTCGCGCCGAGGTTCTGGCGGAGATCCGCCAGCCCGAGGACAGCACCGAGGCCTTCGCCGGCTATCAGGGCATCATCCTGTCCGGCAGTCCAGCCCTCGCCTCGTTCGGCGAAGACTCGGACTGGAACAAGGGTATTCTGGATCTGGATGTGCCCATTTTGGGCTTCTGTTTCGGCCACCAGGAGATCGCCAAGCACTACGGCGGCACCGTGATCAACGGCAAGCAGGAGTGGGGTCACGCCGACATGCAGATCACACGCGCACATCCGCTGTTTGCCGGTCTGGATAAGGTCGAACAGGTCTGGATGAGCCACTTCGACTCGGTCACCAGCATTGGGCCGGACTTCGAGGAACTCGGCCACACGGTGCTAGGGGAAGGCAGCTCACCCCACCGTTTCGCGGCCATCGGCAGTGACAAACTGCGGCGCTACGGCTTCCAGTTCCACCCCGAAGTGGACGACACCCTGCACGGCGACCAGATGATCGCCAACTTCGTGCTCAACATCTGTGGCTGTACCCCCACCTGGACCATGGCCAACTATGTCGGTGAGCAAATTGCCAAAATCCAGGCGCAGGTGGGCAACAAATCGGTGTTCCTGCTGGCCAGCGGCGGCGTGGATTCGACGGTGGCAGCCAAGCTGTTCGCCGACGCCCTCGGACCCCGGCGCCTGCACCTGCTGCACGTGGACAATGGCCTGATGCGTAAGGATGAATCGGCCGGTGTGGTTGAGATGTTCACCGAGCTGGGTCTGGGCGAAAACTTCCACTTCATCGACGCCACCGACACGTTTCTGACGGCACTTGAGGGCAAGATCGAGCCCGAAGCCAAGCGGCGCGCCATCGGCGACACTTTCATCGCGGTTTTTGAAAGCGAAGCGCGGCGCCTGGGCATCGAGGATCACCTATTGGGCCAGGGCACCATCTATCCCGACACCATCGAGACCGGCGGTACCAAGCGCGCCGACACCATCAAGACCCACCACAATCGGGTGCCGATCATTGAAGAAATGATTGCCGCGGGCAAGGTCATCGAGCCGCTGGCCGACTTGTACAAGGTCGAGGTGCGCGAGCTGGGCGAAAAAATGGGCATCCCCCACGACATGATCTGGCGGCATCCGTTCCCCGGGCCCGGGCTGGGCGTGCGGCTGCTGTGCAGTGACGGCGTGGTCAGTGATGCCGCAGCCCTGGCTGAGATCACGCCGGCGGTCACCGGCGCCCTGAAGCAGTACGGCCTGACCGGCGTGGCCCTGCCCATCAAGTCGGTCGGCGTGAAGGCTGACCTGAGGTCGTACGAGCACCCGGTTTTGATTCACGGCGAGGCCGACTGGGACCAGCTGGCCGAGGCTTCCGGCACGATCTTCAAGACCGTCGGTGGCATCAACCGGACGCTCTGGAATCTGACCGCCGCAATGCCGGCCGAATTCAAGCCCCTGGCCGCGACCATGGCCAAAGACCGGTTGGACCTGCTGCGCGAATGCGATCACCTGATGATGGAGGGCCTGCGGCGGCACAACCTGTACGCCGAGGTCTGGCAGTGCCCAACGGTGCTGGTGCCGGTGGAGATCGACGGCCAGGGGCGCGAGTTGTGCATCCTGCGCCCGATCCACAGCGAGCGGGCCATGACCGCGACCGCGGCGCGGCTGCCGCTCGGCCTGCTGCACGAACTGCGGGACCGGATCATGGCGCTGCCGGGCATCAGCGGCCTGGCCTATGATCTGACCAGCAAGCCGCCGGGCACAATCGAGTGGGAATAAAGAAAAGGCCCGACCTTGCGGTCGGGCCTTTTCTTGTCCGGCGACTGCCTGTCAGTTGACCCGCGCCAGTTCGACCCGCCGGTTGGCGGCGCGGCCCTCGCGCGTGCCGTTGTCGGCGACCGGCATGTCTTCACCATAGCCGACGGACGTCAGGCGTTCGGGCGCAATGCCGCCCATGATGAGGTATTCCCGCACCGCGGCGGCCCGCCGGCTGGAAATATCCAGATTGTAGGCCGCGGGGCCCGTGCTGTCGGTGTGCCCCTGCACTTCGACCTTGACCTCTGGGTAGGCCGCCAGCGACTCGACCACCTTGTCCAGCACCGCAAAGGACTCGGGCGCCAGTTCAGCCGAGTTGTGACCGAAGGCCACGCCTTCGAGCACCAGTTGGGTCGTGATCGCCGCCGCCAATGGGCAGCCGTCCGGGCCGACCGCCACGCCGGCCGGCGTATTCGCGCATTGATCCGCCGCATCCAGCACACCGTCGCCGTCATTGTCCGGATCCGGGCAGCCGTCGCCGTCCTGGAAACCGTCCAGGTCCTCGGCCTCGTCCGGGCAGTTGTCACGGGCGTCGATCACGCCGTCACCGTCATTGTCCGGGTCGGGACAACCGTCCTCGTCGCGATAGCCGTCAAAGTCTTCGGCATCGTCCGGGCAGTTGTCATCCGCGTCCAGAATACCGTCGGCGTCGTTGTCCGGGTCGGGACAGCCGTCCTGGTCGCGATAGCCGTCCACGTCCTCGGCCGCCTCGGGGCAATCGTCGAACTTCTTCTCGATGCCGTCCCGGTCCTTGTCCCGCGAGCCCCCGAAATACAGGGTGCCGCCGACAAAGAAATCCAGGCGGCCGCCATTGACGTCCGCGTGGTCCGACCCCCACAGGGCACTGGTGCCGACGTTGTCCTTGTCGTTGCCGAAGATCAGGTTGTAGCGCGCGCCAAGATCCAGGCTAACGGTCTCGCTGAGGAAATACTCGGCCCCCAAAGTGAGAGTCCCGGTCAGGTTCGTGCCTTCCAGGAAGACTTCCCGTCCATCCTTGTCGAAGCCCTCGACGGTGGGCCCGCCCGGAAAGACGCCGAAGTTGCCGGCGTTCTCGTCGCGTACCTTCCAGTCCATGATCCCCAGCCGGCCACCGGCGTACATCCCGAAGCGGGCCTCGGGCGCGAAGTGGTAACGCGCGCCGGCAAAACCGGTGAGCATCGTGTTGTAGAAGGCATGGACCGAATCGAAAGTGAAGCCCGCGTCCTCGCCGCGCAGGGCGCCGGGCCGGATCCAGCCGTACTCGGCCCCGGCCTCGACTGACCAGTGGGGTGAAAAGCCGTGCCGCAGCCACAGGGCCACGTTCTGGTCGACATTCGAGTAGTCCCGCTCACCACCCACCAGCTTCTGGATACCAATCTGGCCACCGAGACCGGTGCGGCCGGCCAAATCGTTGGCTGCCGCCGGCAAGGCCAGCAACGCCCCGATCATCAGACTGGCGACAATAATTCGTTTCATCTCTATTTACCCCCTGCCGGACGGCCGTCAGGATTCACCCGGAACCACGGCCGTCGTTGCACTATTGGCGCCCGGAACTTGAAACGCTCTCAAGCGGGGACTAGACTAGACTCGGATCGCACATGTCGCAAGAGATATCACCCGCCATCTGGAGGCCCCATGTCCACATTCTGGCGTAACCACACCCTGGCCAACGAAATGCAAACCGCTCTGGCGGCTGTCCGCCAAGCCGGCCTGCTGTGCCGCACTGTCCAGGCCGGAATCGACGCCGGGGCCCTGACCAAGGACGACAAGAGCCCGGTGACGGTGGCCGATTTCGGCAGCCAGGCCCTGATCTGCCGGGCCCTGGGCGACGCCTTCCCCGACGATCCGGTCATCGGCGAAGAGGATTCGGCGGAACTGCAGGCCCCCGGCAATGAGAAAATGCTGGCCCGGGTGATCAGCCACGTGGCCGAGTACGCCGCCGACCCCGATGTCTGCGCCTGGATCGATCGCGGCGGCGCCAAGACCTACAGCCCGCGCTTCTGGACCCTGGATCCGATCGACGGCACCAAGGGCTTCCTGCGCGGCGACCAGTACGCCATCGCCCTGGCCCTGATCATCGACGGCCGGATCGAGTTGGCTGTCCTGGGCTGCCCCAATCTGGGACCCGCCTTGGGTGGCGACCGCGGCGCCGGCACCCTGATGGCGGCCATCCGCGGCCTGGGCACCTGGCAGATGCCGCTGGTGGGCGAAGGGGAAGCGGTCCGGGTCACGGTGAGCACCGAGCAGGACCCGGTCCGGATCCGGTTCTGCGAGTCGTTCGAGGCCGCCCACTCGGCCCACGGCGATTCGGCCCGGCTGGCGGCCCGGCTGGCCATCGCGGCGGAACCCGCGCGCCTGGACAGCCAGGCCAAGTACGCGGTCGTGGCGCGTGGCGAGGCCGAGGCCTACCTGCGCCTGCC
>JAJRWA010000144.1 GCA_024277025.1 Candidatus Krumholzibacteriota bacterium
CACCGTCTCGCCCGGATTGACGACGGTATCGCCGTTGCCACTGCTGCCGCCGTTGTTGTCGTCGTCCACGGACAGGGCCGCAAATCCCACGTCAGCCGCTACGGCTCCCACGTTCATGCCGCCGAGGTACGGTTGCAGGTTGCGACCGGTGACAGTCACCAGATAGGCGCCATCCACCAGACCGAGCAGCGGCAGGTTAACCTGACCGGTGTCGTCGGTCACGGCACTGACCTGCAGCACCCCGTCGCGGAACACGGTCACCAGGGCGCCACTCTGCGGCTGCCCGCTACTGCTCACGCTCACCGGCAGGTTGTTGGCCCCCGCTGCCAGGGTTGCCGGATAGTCCACCGTCAGGGCCGCGGGCACCGCGGTCCAGATGGCTGTCGCCGGGTCCCCCATCAGGTTGTTCCAGGTGGACCAGATGGAAACCCGGTCCGGCTCCAGGTCGAAGTAGTTCTCGTACAGGTGCAGCTTACCCAGGGTCAGGCCCGGCCCCACCCGGGGATCGCCGCTGTTGAGCACGCCCTCGGCCACCCCCTGAAACATGCAGTTGTTGTAGCGCGTGTGCGTGCCGATGGTCGCGGTGCCGATCGCGGCGATGCTGCCACCGTTCGGATTGCGGAAGAACGATTCCGAGCGGCAGGCAATATCGGTCTGGAAACTCCCCGTATCACAGGTCAGGATCAAGGCGAAGGGAAGTTTTTCCTTGTTGTTCATGGCATCGATGTAGCCGCTGTGCACGCCACTCATGCCGTAGTAGCCGCGGTAGGTAAAAATGCTCTCGCCCTGGTTTACCGTATTGTAGATATCGGTGGCAAAATCCCCGCTCCAGATAGTGTCGATCTGGGTGTAGTTCAACTGCAGGAGTTGCTCCTTGACCCACTGGCTGACCCAGATCGTCGAATAACCCGAAGACGCAGGATCAGCGGACAGGCCGGCGCGGGTGAACCAACCATTGTCGTCGACCAGATAGGGTGCGCTCTCGTAGGTGACGATCTTGGTCACCACATCGGTCAGCATACTGACGCTGGTCACCGACAGGCGCCCCAGATGCACGTCGGCCAGCACATCGCTGCCCTCCAGCAGGGTATACTCATGGTCCCCTTCGCCACCGTAACCCGACAGGCTTTCAGTAAATGTCGGAATGGACACCGCACCGTTGGCGTCGCCGACCAGGGTCACGAACTCCAGCGGAATACTCAGTCCTTGGTACTGGCCAACGATATAGTCCTTGATGGTCGTGGTGCTCGCGCCCGTGACCGCGGTACTAGCAACCACAACGTTGTACCCCTGCCGCTGCCGCCAGTCGATCAGTGGCTGCAGGCTGAGGCGCACCGACAAGTCGTCCGGATAGATGATCAGGTAGGTGCCCGGACCGGTCATCACGTCGGCCTTGCCCTGGTAGCCGATGACCTCGTTCTCATACATCCTGGCGAAAGACTCGGGAATCGGACCGCCCGCCGCCCCGCCGCGCTTGCCGTCGGCCGAAGCCACCAGTTCCAACGAAACGCTGATCTCCGCCGCTGCCGTCAGTTTGCCCCCAGCCGGCGACCAGACCACGGGCCGGAAGCGGACCGGGACCACGCGCACACCGCGCAGCAGGCCGGGTTCCCCCACCGTGACCAGGGCCGGCGCCGCAACTTTCTTGCGGCTTTCGTAATACTCCCGGTCCAGGCTGACACTCTGGTCGGTGACGGCCTTCAGCCCCTGTGCCGGCCAGGGCCTAAAGCTGCCGGCGATCGGGTTGTCCTGGGTCTTGACACTCGCCACCCGCAACGTCTGCCCCGCGGGGACGGCGACCAACCGGGTGACCAGCGGCAAAGCCGGCCTGCCGGCGGAACCCTCGGCTTCGGCACCGGGCAGATTGATCTGCTGAAAGAGCTCCCCGTTCACCTCGCGGTCCGTGATCTCCAGGTAGGGGGCCGCGAGTCGCAGCACGAATCCCGTAGCCGATTCAGCCACCAGGTCAACGGCGACTTGCCCAGCGCCAGTGTCCTTCCCGAGCGGAACGACCCGGGCCTGGGCGACAGACGGAACCAGGCCGCCGGCCAGGAACGTGAAAACGGCGATCGCGGAAACCCAGTGCCCTCGAAACATGGCATCCTCCACCTGCGACGATTGGTTGAACAAACAGAAGCAGCTCCAACTCTGGCATTACGGCACCAAAATGGCCGAGCCGCTCTACGGAATTTCAAGTCTACCATAGATGATGTTTGGCCATGCAGGCTTTATCTTCACATTTACGCAACAATAGTTGTCTTAACATACCACAAACCCCTTATAATTAGGGATTTTGTCACAATTGCGGCGCCATTTTCGAGGTAGATTCCGCCCACCCACATTTGGTATATTATTATGTTGAATAGGGGAAGTCGCATGGGGGCAGTCACGATTGCCACGACTACAGGGAGAGGCCAACCATGAAATCCACCACCTTCGCAATCGCCCTGATCCTGACCATCACCGCCGGGCTGGCCGGCACCAATCCGGTGGCCGCCGCGGTTCTGAACGTGCCCGGCGACTACAGTCTGATCAACGATGCTGTCCAGGCCTGCGCCGCCGGCGACACCGTTCTGGTCGCGGCCGGCACCTACTACGACTGCACCCACCCCACTGAAGGTGCCGGTTCGATCCCCGCCTGTGTGATCATGAAATCAGGCGTAACCCTGCGCGGCGCCGGCCCCGACGCGACGATCATCGACGCCCAGACCCTCGGTCGGGGCATCTTCATCGAGTTGGTGGACAACTGCCGGGTCGAGAATCTGCAGGTCACCAACGCCTACGCCGCCATCTACGGCGCCGGTCTGCTGATCCGGAATGTCGCCGCGTCCGTCGAGGTGACCGACGTGCGGGTGACCGCGTGCACCGATGGTGGCGTGATCTGCATCACCAACAGCAGCCCCACCCTGCGCCGGGTGACGATGGACAACAACTCGGCCAAGCAGGGCGGCGGACTGGCCATCGAGGAATCCAGCAGCCCGCTGGTCATCGACTGCGTCATCGACCGGAACCAGGCCCCCAGCGGCGCCGGGATCTTCATGCGCAACAACTGCGCCCCGGTGATCAGCGGCAGCCTGATCGCCAACAACAGCATCACGGCCAGCAACACCTACGGCGGCGGTATCGCCGTCCAGAGCAGCACGCCAACCATCACCAACTGCACCATCGAGGGCAATACCGCCAACGGCTTCGGTGGCGGCATCGCCTTTACCGACGCTTCGTCCGGCCTGCTGGAGGACTGCCTGATCCAGGGCAACGACAACACCAACACCAATGGCCAGGGCGGCGGCGTCTTCGCCAGCCAGAGCGATCCGGTTTTCCGGCGCCTGGTGATTGCCGGCAACAGCGCCAGCGGTTTCTTCGGCAAGGGCGGCGGCGTGCACATCAGCTTCAATCCGGCGCCCACTCTGGAGAACTGCACCATTGTCGAGAATTCCTGCGGCAGCAGCGGTTCCGGCGGCGGGCTTGCCATCGAATGGTTCGCCACACCCGCACTCGACAAGTGCATTGTCGCCAATTCGGCAGTCGGCGAGGCGATCTTCTGCGACAACGCCACACCGACCGTCAGTTGCAGCGATATCTTCGGCAACGCCGGTGGCGATGCCCTTTGCGGCACCGACGGTGGTGGCAATTTCTCGGCTGATCCCCTGTTCTGTGGTATTCCCGGCGCCGCCGGCACCAACGCCGGCCTGGCACTGTTCCCGGCCGCCGGTGCGGCCTGGGGCCTGGCCGACGCCAGCCCCTGTGCCCCGGGCAACCATCCCGACGGCCTGTGCGCCGGGGCCCTGATCGGAGCCCTGGGCACCGGCCTCTGCCAAACCAGCGCCGCCGACCTGCCCCCGGCGGCGGATCTGGTCCTGGGCAATCAGCCCAATCCCTTCAATCCCCGCACGACCATCTTCTTCGAACTGACAACGCCCGGGCCGGCGACCTTGAGCATCTACAATCTGGCCGGACAACTGCTCCAGCAACGGACCTGGCCGGATTTGCCCCGGGGCCGTCACGAGTTCATCTGGACCGGATTGGACCGGCAGGGCCGCACCCAGGGCAGTGGTGTCTACTTGTATCGTCTCGAGACCCGGGATCAGTCCCGCAGCCGAAGGATGAGTCTGATAAGATGACACACTACCCAAGGCCGGCCGGTACTCCGGGCCGGGTCTTCAGGCCATTGCTCCTGCCGGCTGCCCTGCTCATCGTCGGTTGGGGATCAGCCCTGGCCGAAGAACTGGCCACACCGCCGTTGCCCGCCAGGGCCGCCCGGATCGTCCAGGCGCAGGTTGACGCGGGCCACACCCGCTTGACCCTGGGGGCACCGGAACCCCGCCCGTCAACGGACGACCCGCAAGCCGTGCGGAGCCCCCTGCCGGACCAGAGCAGCCTGCTGGTGGCCCTGCCCCGCGGCACCACGAGGTACCAGTTGCACCTGAGCGGGGCCCCGGGCGCACGGGTCTCGGCCCCGGACGGCCTGCTCAGCTTGCGCGGGCAACCGGTCCTGCGCGTGCTGATCTCCGGTGCCGGCGATGGGCCCGTCACCCTGACGGTCGACCACGACGGCCAGTGGCCCCCGGACGGGACACGGCTGGCGGCGACCACCGTCCTGGCCGCTCTGGGCCGGACTCTCCCGTCGACTGCGACCGCTGGACCGGGTGGGTCCTACGTGATCGTGTACGCCCCGGCATTCGCCGCGGCGGTCGCGCCCCTGGTGGAGTGGAAGACGCGCAAGGGCTACGAGGTTGTCACTGTCTCGACCGCGGTGACCGGTGCCTCGACGGACGGCATCAAGAGCTACCTCCAGAACGCGTACGACACCTGGCAATCCCCGCCCGAGTATGTGCTGCTGGTCGGTGACGTGGACGAGATCCCCACCTATAATTTCTACGGCAACCCGTCGGACCAGCCATACGTGCAGCTCGAGGGTCAGGACTGGCTGATGGACGCGGCGATCGGCCGCCTGCCGGTGGAGAACGAGAACGACGCCCGGACCCTGATCAACAAGACGATAAACTACGAGCGGTATCCGCTGCTCGCGGGCGACCCCACCTGGCAGACCCGAGCCCTGATGGTCGCCGGCGTCTACGCCTCCGACACGCCGGGCTACACGGTCGATTTCTGCGGCGAGCGCCTGCAGGACCTGGGGTTTCCGGCACCAACCAGTGTCACCTCGCCCCCGTTGCCGTCGTTGCAGGGAGCCTCTGTGGTTCGCAGCACGATCAACAACGGCGTGGGTTTCGTGGTCTATCGCGGCTGGGCCTACGGCACGGCCGGCTGGGACCCGCCGACTTTCACCGTCGACGACATTCCGGCCCTGGACACCAACGACATGACACCTATCGTGATGAGTTTCGTCTGTTTGAACGGCGACTACACCGCCAGCAGCGCCAGCTTCGGCGAGGTTTTCGTGCGGCAGGGCAATCCTGCGGCCCCGGGCAAGGGGGCGGTGGCCTTCATCGGCAACGGAGAGCACTGGTCCCACACCCGCTACAATGATGCCATGGCCATCAGCATCTTCGAGCGCATCGTCGACGAGGACGTGACCGATCTGGGCGGGCTGCTCAACGCGGGCAAGCTGCGGTTCATGGACTACTTCCCCAACGAGATCTCCGCCGCCGAGTTCGGCGAGGAATCGGTCGAGTTCTACTTCCACATCTACAACCTGATGGGTGACCCGAGCCTCAAGTTCTGGCGCCAGTTGCCCGAGCCGATCACGGTGGAGCACCTGACCCACCTGTCGCAGGGTGCTGACCGGCTGGCGGTAACCGTGACGTCCACCGACGGCGGCGCCCCGGTTCCGGGCGCCCGGGTCGGCCTAGTCCAGAACGGCGTTCTGCTCGGCCGGGGCGTGACCGATGCCGAGGGCCGGGTCAAACTGAACCTGACCCCGGTCGCCGCTGGCTCCGACCTGGCCCTGACGGTCAGCGAAGCGGGCGTAAGACCCTATGAAGCCACGATCACCACCGGCACCGCCGCTGTTTTTGTCGCCGCCAGCGACAGCCAGATCGACGACAGCGCCGGCAACGGTGACCAGGTGGCCAACCCCGGCGAAGCCCTGGCCGTGACCGTGACCATGCGCAACTACGGCAGCACCGCCAGCGGCACTTTCGACCTGAGCTACGCCCCCCCTGACGGCCCGTGCAGTGTGGAATCCGGCCAGGTGGCCTTCGCCGACCTGGCCGGCGGGGCTGAAGCCGTTGCGCCGGCTGCCCTGGTCGCAACGGTTGCCGCTGACGCCGCCGATGGCGAACTGATCACCCTGAACCTGACCGCCGAGCGCGCAGGCGGCCAGATCGATGTTTCTAGCCTGCAGTTACGGGTGGCCGCCCCCGCCTGGACAGAATTTTCCCTGGCTGACGCCGCCGGCCAGCCTCCCGGAAGCGGCCTGACGACGGACCTGGCCCTGACGTTGCGCAATACCGGCAGTGTCGCGACCAGCGGCGGTACGGTCACGCTCACCCTGCTGACGCCGACCGGCGCCAGCCTGGGCAACGGAGTTGCCGCCCTGCCTGCCTGCCAGCCCGGCCAGACCGTCACCACCGCTGCCGTGTTCGACCTGCAGGTTGACAGCGCCACGGCGGTGGCCACCAACCTGACGTTCGGCCTGACGATCACCACCGAAGAAGGCTACCGCACCGACACCAACGCGGCCGCCGTGGTCGGCCCGGTGGACATTTCAGCCCCCGTCGGTCCGGACAACTACGGCTACTACGCCTACGACAGCGCCGACTTCGACTATCCCGCCAGCCGCCCGGTCTACCTCTGGCGGGAGATCTCAACCCTCCTGGGCGGCCCCGGCGTCAAACTCGATTTTCCCATTGAGAACGAAGTCGTCTGGATGGTGATCGACCTGCCGTTCACTTTCCGCTACTACGGGCAGGACTACACCCGGATCCGGGTCAGCGACAACGGCTGGATCAGCTTCGACACGGGCAGCGACTACGACTTCTACAACTGGACCATACCGACGCAGTACGGAGTCGAGGCCCTGGTGGCTCCGTTCTGGGACAACCTGGATCCGGTGCCCCCGGCGCCCGGCGAGGAAAATGTCAACGGTATTGATCCGGACGGCATCTACACCTGGCATGACGCGGGCAGCGGGGCCTTCCTCGTCGAGTGGAGCCGCCTGCCCCACTACAAGCCGGAGATCCTGGGCTTGCAGACTTTCCAGGTCGCGCTGCTGGACCCCGGCAGCCACCCGACCGACAGCGGCGATGGCGAGCTGCTCTTCTTCTACCGGCAGGTCAACAACAACGACTACCTGCGCATGTACGCCACCGTGGGCATCGAATCGCCCGACGGCGGCGACGGACTGCAACTGAGCTACGGCAACATCAACGCGCCGGGGATGGCCCCGTTGCAACCCGGCCTGGCCGTACGGATCACCACCCAGGAGCCGCAGCGTGTGCCCTTCGGCGTGGTCATCTCGACCGCCGTCCTGGCGGACGACCAACTGGAACTGGCTTGGCAGGTGGCCGATGATCGCCCGGTGGTCGGTTGGCACGTCAACCGGACCAGGGACGGCCGCAGCGAACGCCTGACTGACCGGCCCCTGGCCGGTACCAGCCGCCGTTTCACCTGTGTCGTGGCTGATGCCGCGCCGGGTGATCTCTACGTTCTGACCGCCCTGCATCCCTACGGCGTGACCAGCGAAGCGGGCCGAACCGGTCTTGCCACACCCACCACCTCCCGGGTAGCCCTGTATCCGGCCCAGCCGAATCCCAGCCGCGGCGAAACTTCGCTGGGGTTTGCCGTGCCGCGTCAGGCGTATGTGCGCCTGCGCGTCTATGACGTTGCCGGACGCCTGGTACGCACCCTGATCGACGGTACGGTCGCGGCGGGCGAAGGCGTGAAGATCTGGGACGGGCGCAACGATGCCGGCGGCCCCGCGCCCGGCGGCATCTATTTCTTCCGCCTGGAAACCGGTGGCCGCAGCCTGACCCAAAAAATGATTCTGGTGCGCTGAGCAACGCGCGTCGGTTCGGCCGCCGCCTGGACGGGGTAAATCTAGTTTTGACGACCGGGACACGGTGAACTGTGGAACTGATCCTGATCCTGCTGGTCCTGATAACCTCGCTCGGAGCGTGGGAGATGCTGCGGCATGTCCTGCACCGCCGGCGGATCCCCATCCGTATTCACGTCAACGGCAGCCGGGGCAAGTCCTCGGTCACCCGCCTGATTATCGCCGGTCTCACCGCCGGCGGTGTCGCCGTCGTGGGCAAGACCACCGGCAGCGCCGCCGCCGTGATCAACATCGACGGCAGCGAAACGCCCCTGGTGCGGCGGGGCGGCCCCAACATCAAGGAGCAGTTGGGCGTTTTCCGGCAGGCGGCCCGTCAGGGCTGTCAGGCGCTGGTCATCGAGTGCATGGCCGTCCGTCCGGACCTGCAGCGGGTCTGCGAGCACTCCATCGTCAAGGCCACCCATGGCGTGATCACCAACGTGCGTCCCGACCATCTGGAAGTCATGGGACCGACCCTGGACGACGTGGCCGCCAGCCTGGCGGGGACCGTGCCCCGCGGCAGCCACCTGTTCACCGCCGAAGACCACTACCACGAGTTCCTTGCGGACCGGGCACGGCGGGCGCACAGCCGGTATTCGCACAGCGGCCCCGCTGCCGTCTCGCCGGCCGAGATGGGACACTTCGCCTACGAGGAGTTCCCCGAGAACGTGAGCCTGGCCCTCGACATCTGCGCCAGCGTGGGTGTGGACCGCGCCGTGGCTCTCGGCGGCATGTGGCAGGTCACGCCCGACGCCGGCGCCATGACACGTGTCCGGTACCGGCAGGAGGTGCCCGGCGGTGGTCGGCGCGAAGTCGAGTTCATCAACGGTTTCGCCGCCAACGATCCGGACAGCTACTGCCGGATCTGGCAGCGTCTGGGTCTGGCGGCACAACCGCAACGGGTCATCATGCTGATGAATATCCGCGGCGACCGGCAACGCCGCAGCAAGGACCTCGCACCGCTCTTCGGGCGTGAGTTGCAGGCGGCCCACTACGTGCTGGTCGGCGACGACACGGCCCTGTTCGCCGGCCTGCTTCGCCGCGGCGGCCTGCCCGGGGAAGCGATCCACGACTTCAGCGGCCTCGGTGCTCCGGCCCTGTGGCAGCGCCTGGTCGCGTTGGCGGCTGACGGCGACCGGATCATCGGCGTGGGCAATATCGCCGGCATCGGCACGCAACTGCTGGCTCATCTGCGCGAACAGGAGGCGGCCGCATGATCTACCAGAGCATCGGGCTGGGGCTGGTCGTCAGCCTGGTTTTTTCGGAGATCCTGGGGCTGGCCGCCGGCGGGCTGGTCGTGCCCGGCTACATCGCCCTGTATCTGGATCAACCCCTGCGCGTGCTGGGCACGATACTGGCGGCGCTGGTGACCTACTGCTTTGTCCGCGTGCTGGGCCGCTTCATCCTGCTGTACGGGCGGCGGACGATGGTCTTCAGCGTCCTGTCCGGTTTTCTGTTCGGCTATCTGACCCGCTACGTGCTGATCTTCAACGACGCCCTGAACCTGGGCGTCGACACCAGCGTGATCCAGTCCATCGGCTACATCATCCCCGGCCTGATCGCCTACTGGATGATGCGCCAGGGCGTTGTCGAAACCCTCTGCACCATGATCATGGCCGCGTTCATCGTTCGCCTGGCCCTGGTCACAGCCCACGGGGGGAAGCTCATTGAGCTGGCGCTTGGATAATCGTCGCAGGTTCGTCCTGCTGCTGCTCGCGGCCAGCGCCCTGCTGATGCAGATGGTGCTGGACCTGACCCGCACGCCAACCCGCCAGTGGGACTATGAGCTCAAGCTGGAAGCAGCCCAGTTGGCCGAGCGGGCTTTCACTGCCGTGCGCGAGCATCGCGGCCTCGAGGGGGCCGACCTGGACCTGACCAACGACCCGGCCGGCACGGGCCTGATCGGCCCGGAGATCAGCCTGATCACCAACGCGACCGGCAATCTGGAGGCCAAACTGACCAGCCTGAACCCGAATTTCGCCGCCGTGCTCGTCCAGTACTTCCGGCAGGCGGGCCTGGCGCCGGGCGATCCGGTCGCCGTCGCGATCAGCGGGTCTTTTCCCGGCATGAACATCTGCCTGTATGCGGCCCTGGAAACGATGCGGCTGCGGCCGGTGATCATCACTTCGGTCGGTGCCTCGAACTGGGGCGCCAACAATCCCGATTTCACCTGGCTGGACATGGAACGACTCTTCGTGGAGCGGGGAATCTTCCACACCCGCAGCGCCGCCGCCACCTTCGGCGGTGGTAACGACATGGGCCGGGGCCTGAGTCCAAGCGGCCGGCGGGCCCTGCAACAGAGCATCGAACGCAACGAAGTGGCTTTTCTGGCCTCGGCCAACATCGAGGACGCCATTGCCAAACGCATGACGTTCTACGAGCAGGCCGTGCGCGGCCGCCCCTACCGCCTGTACGTCAACGTGGGTGGCGGCGTGGCGAGCGTGGGCAACCGGCACAACAAGACGCTGTTGCCCTCCGGTCTGACCCGGGACCTGAAATCCTACAACTGGCCACGCAAGGGCACGCTCATTCTTTTCGCGGACAAGGGCGTGCCCGTGGTGCACCTGCTGCGCATCATCGCCCTGGCAGAGGCCAACGGCCTGCCGGTGGCCCCGGACTACCAGCCACAGCCCGGCGAAGGCGAGATCTTCGTGCGCGACATGTACCGCTGGCCCCTGGCCGCCACGTTCCTGGTGGTCTACTGCCTGGCCTGTGTGCTGATCCTGGCGCCGGAACTCAGGCGGGGACTGTTTGACCGTATCGGACGGCGGGGAACTTCCGCGGCGGTGCTCGGCGCGGTCATGGCCCTGGCCCTGGCACCGAAGCCGGCGGCGGCGGCGAAATGGCGTGAGGTCGCCGCCGACAACCCCGGTGCCGAGATCTGTCTGCGCGACACGGACCAGCAGTTCGCGTATCTGGAATTGACAGCGGACGGCAACCTCGAGTTCCGGGTCAATGGGCCGCGGCGCGTAAAACTGATCAGCCGCCATATTGCGCCCACGGGAGCGCCGATCGGCGAGCGCTACACGATCCGGATCATGCTGGACGGCAGCGAGGTCCTGCGCAAGTCCTTCACCGCCAAGCCCCACGACGGGATCGCGCTCTGCGCCGGCGAAGGCAGGGTTTCGACCCTGCGCCGAGCCTACGTGGACGTGCCCAAGGGCGTCCACACGCTGGGCGTATCGGGCCGGACCGCCGACGACAGCCGTTTGGTCTGCCGCTTGTTCGGGCAGACCAGGCGCCGGCAGACCGGTACCGTGCTGTTCGCCCCCGAAAGCTATCTCGAATTGGCCACCCTGCAGTTCGAAAGCGGCGCCCAAAGCACCTACTACCGGTTCACCGCCGGCACCCCCCTGGTCTTTTCGATCAACGGACCGACCACGCTGCAATTGTACACCCGGCTGGACTTCAGCGCCGGCATGCTCGGCAGCCTGCCCTATACCCTGGAAGTACGTCAGGACGGCGAAGTCAGGCGGACCGTCCACTACGACACCCAGCGCCTCGCCAACGCCTTCTACCCCAGCCGGCTCGACATCTTGCCAGGCACGCGCAAGAAGCTGGTGATCAAGGTACCGGCCGGCCGGCATCAGTTCGAGATTCGCTGCGTGCGCCCGGACAACTGTGGCCTGGCCGCCCAGATCCGCCTGCCCCGGCACGATGTGGAGGGACGGCCATGAAAGGGACAGCCACCCGCTCGTCCGCGTCTGTGCTGGCGGCCGTCGTCCTGGCCACTGCCCTCGCTGGTGCCGTTGCACCATGCCTGGCACAACGCACTTTTCTGCAGCCCCTCGCCAAGGTGCAACGGGTGCCCATCGGCCAGGACGCGAAGCCCTACCTGACGGTTGCGCCGGACGGCCTGAAGGTGCCGTTGGCCGGGCCGGGCCGCCTCACCGGGTACGCGCGCGTGGCCCTGCCCACCACCCCGGCCGCGCCCGTCAACGGCCGCCTGCGCCTGAGCGGCTTGCCCGGGGCCCCGGTCGAGTTGCCGCTGGAGTTCCGCCCGTCCCGGCGCGCCCGGTGGGGTGATGACCGCCCCGGCGCCCCCAGTGGCGGCCGCAAGTTTACCCTCGACGTGCCGGCGGGCGAATTCATTCTCGAACTCACGGCGACCGTCCCCGGCGACAACCCCATGCTGGTCCTTCTGTACTACGAGGGCCCCCCGCAGCCCCACTTGCCGACGGCTACGGCAACAGCGCACAACGCCGGCGCCGACAAGTCCGCCAAGTCCGGCACCGGGAAGTCCCCTGCGGTATCCTGGCGCGGCAACGCCGCCGTCGACATCATCTACAACGACAACATCCTGAGCAACAGCCCCGGCTACAACGACGACTTCCTGTCCGGCAGCTACCCGTGGAAGTTCATCAACCAGAGCAAGGATGACCTGATCATCGCGCCGTCCTTCGATCTCGAGGCCCGAGCCAGGCCGATTTCGTGGGGACAGTCCCGGTTCCGGTTCAAGACCAAGCGCTGGATGTACGCCCGCAACCCGATCAAGACCAACACGGATTTCCACTTCTACCTGCGGCAGTACTTCGGCCGGGACCAGAGTCTGGAACTGTATTTCCACTTTTCGCCCGAGCAGTACATCCGGCAGCTCTCGGACCGCTCGCCCCTCGCCGACCCCGACCGCGACCTCAACTGGACCGAGTTTCGCTTCCAGCGCAACGTGTGGAATGCCACCTGGCGCCAGCGGTTCAGCCGCCGGCTCAGGGCCAAGGTGCTGTACGAAGAGAACTACCGCTACTACAACCAGCCGTTCATGGAGAATGACATCAGCGCCTGGGAACTGCGCGCCAACCTGACCTGGACCCTGAGTCGGGTGCTGACCTGGAACTTCGACTACAGCTACGAGGACGCCCAGGGCCGGGCCCTGGACGAGGTCGGCGAATCGCGTCTCAGCTCAAACAACTCGGACCCTTCCTACGCTCGCGACCTCTACCGGATCGGGCTCGACATCCGGCCCAGATCCTCGCGCCGGATCGTCGACCGGATCAGCCTGAGCTTCCTGTTCATGGACTACTACTACACCACCACCAAGAGCCTGGTGCAGGATCCCTTCCACGCCGGGCGCCGCGACAGGTTCTACAAGGGCACGGTTGAGCTGCGCCGCAGGATTGCCCGGCCGATGACCCTGAAACTGGCCGTGCGCCGCACTGAGCGCGTGGTCGATTCGCCCTGGGAAGGCGACATCACCACGGACAAGGACTTCACCCAGTGGCTGATCTGGACCAGCCTGGGCTACCGTTTCTAAGGAGTACTCATGGTCTCGCGTTGTCCCGATTCACGAAGCGTCGTCCTGGCCCTGTTGCTGGTTACGATCTGGACCGGCTGTGCCCAGCAGGACCTGTACGAACCCCCCGGCGCCCCCTACACCAGGGTCGGCACCGTAGCCCTGCCCAGCGAGAACGAAGGGGTCGCGGTCATGGGTCGCTATGCCTTCGTCGCCGGCGGGCAAGCCGGCCTGCACATGATCGATTTCAGCAATCCCAGCCGGCCGGTGCTGTTGCAAACGATCAACACGCTCAAGTACAGCGAAAGCGTCGAGGTCGTGCGCACATTCGTGAACCATGAGCTGCGGGACATCGCCCTGGTGGTCGAAGGCACCGAGGGGATCACCAGTTACGACATCACCGACCCCACGGCGGTGACCAGCTTCAACAGCGGCACGACCGCGGTCTTCGGCAACCGGGTATTCGTCAGCCAGCCGGAAGACCCGGAAGAACCCTACATCTGCTTCCTGGCCGAAAGCTGGAAGGGCGTGCGGATCTTCGAGTCGATCCCCGACCAGCCCGGCATCCTGGCCTACAACGGTGTCTTCGTCGGCACCAACGGGTACGCCGAAGGGATCGCCGTCCGCGACGGGTTTGCCTACGTGGCGGATGACGAGATGGGCCTGGCCGTACTGGACGTTCGGGTCCTGGACCTGGACGCGGTCGCGCTGGCCAGCTGGGCCGACAGCCCGGGCGAGGCGCTGGATGTCCAGTTGGACGGCCAGTACGCCTATGTGGCCGACGGCTACGAGGGCCTGGCAATATTCCGGATCAACGGCGGTGACACGCCGGTCCGGCTGACCAACCTCGATCTCCAGGGCCGCTGCCGGGCGGTGGCGGTGCGCGACGGCCTGGCCGTGCTCGCGGCCCAGGGCGCGGGTGTGCACTTCGTCGACGTTTCCGATCCGGCCCAGCCCGAATTCATGGGCCGCATCATCACCGGTTACGCCATGGACCTGACCCTCAGCAGCGAGGGCTTCGTGCTCGTGGCCGACCGCGACGAGGGCCTGGTCATCCTGCAGGGTCCGGGCCCATTCAAGGACGAGACCCCGCCGGCAGCCATCCTCAGCCTCAGCGCTGAACCGTTCGGCGTCGGCGCGGTGCGCCTGAGCTGGTACGCCACCGGAGACGACCGGATGACCGGGGTCGCCGACCACTGCGCAATCCGGGTGGCCGACACGCCCATCGTCGACGAGGCCACCTGGGCGGCGGCGGCTGTCGTCCCCGGCGCCCCGGCACCCGCGGCCCCCGGCACGGCCATGAGCTTCGTGGTCGCCGGCCTGGGCGCTGCCGAAAAGCATTTCGCACTGCGCTTTGCCGACGAGTCGGGCCTGTTGTCCCACCTGGGCAACCCGGTCAGCGCGCTGCCGGGCTCGGGCATTCTGCTGGCGAATCCCAGCCTGGACCGCCAAGCCGGCACGACCGGCGAGACCTACACCTACGAAGTGACCTATGTGTATCCCGCCGACCCGACTGTCCATGAAGTCGTCATCGACGGCGTCGGCCACGACCTGACCGCCGTGGCGACACAGGACGGCGAGACGACCTATCGCTTCCGGACCACACTGTCCGCCGGCAGCCATACCTACCGGTTCCACTTCGCGGTGGCGGACACCTCTGTGCCCGCCGCGAGTACCGAGACCGCTGCGGGCCCCGTCGTCGGGCAGATCGTTTTCGTCATGGGCAGCTCGGCCACGACCGACCCGACCGATCCCGCGTTCGAACCTGGCCGCGAAAGCGACGAATGGCAGCACACGGTAGTCTTCACCGACAGTCTGGTCGCCTCCGTGACCGAGGTGACCCAAAGCCAGTGGCTGGCGCTGGGGCTGGGCAACCCCAGCGACTTTGCCGGGGCGGACCGGCCGGTCGAGTCGATCACATGGCTGCAGGCCGTGCAGTACTGCAATGCCCGGTCGGCCGACGACGGCCGCACCCCCGCCTACTACATCGTCGGCCAACAGGTCAGCTGGAACCGCAACGCCGACGGCTGGCGCCTGCCCACCGAAGCGGAATGGGAGTGGCTGTGCCGGGCGGGCACGACAACCGCTTTCGCCGGCGGGCCCCTGACCGGCCGCGTGTGCAATCCGGACCCCGTGCTCGAGGCCATGGGCTGGTACTGCGGCAGCACCTACGCCGGCGTCCCCGCCACAGCGACCGTCGCCCAGAAGAACGCCAATGGTTTGGGCCAGTACGATATGCACGGCAACGTCTGGGAATGGTGCTGGGACTGGTACGACGACTATCGTCTGGCAGGTGTGTACGAGGGCGAAGTCGTGCTGGACCCGACCGGGCCGGACAGCGGCACGCGACGAGTGGTGCGTGGTGGCAGCTGGTTCGGCGGCAGCGAGGACTGCCGCAGTGCCGGGCGGGGCAGCCGGTATCCCGATTCGGCTGAAAACGTGGTGGGCCTGCGCGTCGTGCGTACCATCTTCACTTCCAACTAG
>JAJRWA010000145.1 GCA_024277025.1 Candidatus Krumholzibacteriota bacterium
AGGCAATACACTCAAATCGCCAAATCCGTCGGCGACTGTAGGGATAATTAGGCCATTGGCAAGACTTTGTACAGGGCATATTTGCCCCCGACTGGAGATTTCCGGCTGCACCCGGCCCCGGGTAACTCTTTTCAGTATTTATATTTACATTTCGTGATTAGGATTCTGCCGGTTCCGCAATTCCATTGAAATCGAAATCAGGCAATTGGTTATTTGGGGTTTATGCGCCCACGCAAATGGAGTAAATTGGTTCTTCGCATCAGAACGATGGCCCACACCGGGAACACGACGAGGAAGAACGGCATGCGCAAAGATTTCCTACCCTTCTCCCCTCCTTTCCTCGGCGAAGAGGAAATTGCCGAAGTCGTCGACAGCCTGCGCTCGGGCTGGATCACGACCGGACCCAAGACCAAACGCTTCGAACAGGAATTTGCCGCATTTGTCGACGCCCCCGGCGCCCTGGCCCTCAGCAGTTGCACCGCCGCCCTGCATACGGCCCTGGTCGTGGCCGGAATCGGCCCCGGCGACGAGGTGATCACCACGCCGATGACCTTCACCGCCACCGTGGCGGTGATCGAGCACGTCGGCGCCAGGCCCGTGCTGGTGGACATCGAACCGGACACCATGAACATCGACCCCAAACTGGTCGCCGCCGCGGTGACCGACCGGACCCGGGCCGTGATCGCCGTGCACTACGGCGGACACCCCTGCGACATGGACGCCCTGCAGGCCATCTGCGACCAGCACGACCTGCTGCTGGTCGAAGACGCGGCCCACGCCATCCCGGCCCGGTACAAGGGCCGGATGATCGGCTCCGGCAGCAACCCGGTGGCCTACTCGTTCTACGCCACCAAGAACCTGACCACCGCCGAAGGCGGCATGCTGACCGGCGATCCGGCCATGATCGAGAAGGCCGCCATCTACTCGCTGCACGGCATGAACCGCGACGCCTGGAAGCGCAACGACAAGACCGGCAGTTGGCGGTACGACATCGTCACGCCCGGGGCCAAGTACAACATGACCGACATCCAGGCCAGCATGGGGCTGCAGCAATTGAAGAAGATGGACGGGATTCTGGCGCGGCGGCGCGAGATCGTCGAGATGTACCGTACGGCCCTGGCGCCGCTGGAACAGTTCGATCTGCCGGTCGAGCGCGAGGATTGCCAAAGCGCCTGGCACTTGTTTCCGCTCCGCCTCCGCGAGGGCGCGCTGCAAGTCAGCCGGGACGAGTTCATCGAGGCCATGCGGGAGCGGAACATCGGCACCAGTGTGCATTTCATTCCGGTGCACACCTTCACCTACTACCGCGAGAAGTACGGGTTTGTGGATGAGGACTACCCCATCGCCTTCCGCGAGTCGGAGCGGCTGGTGAGCCTGCCGCTGCATCCGGGGCTCAGCGACCAGGACGTGGCCGATGTGATCGAGGGGGTCAAGGACATAGGATAGGCACCATGGCCTACTACGACGAAAAACTGGCCGGACGACGCCTGCAGCGGTGTTATGAGGTGGCCCAGCCCCGGGTGCGGCAGTATCTCCAGGCCGAGATCGATCATCTGCGCCGCCGGCTGCGGCCCACTGACCAGGTGCTGGAACTGGGCTGCGGCTACGGGCGCGTGATTTTCGAGCTGCTGGGCGCCGCGGCCGCGTTTGTCGGCATCGATTCCGCCGCCGAGAGCATCCAGTTGGCCGGCGAGCTCACTCCCCCGGGCGCCCCCTGCGAATTTCTGGCCATGGACGCCACCGCCCTGGCCTTCGCCGACGACGCCTTCGATGTCGTGCTGTGCGTCCAGAACGGCGTCAGCGCCTTCCGCGTGGACCAGGTCGCGCTGGTGCGCGAGGCGAGGCGGGTCTGCCGTCCCGGCGGGCGGCTGATCTTCTCGAGCTATGCCGCCGCATTCTGGGACCACCGCCTGCGCTGGTTCGAGCTGCAGAGCGAGGCTGGCCTGCTCGAACTAATCGACCGCCACGCCACCGGCGACGGCGTCATCGTCTGCCAGGACGGTTTTCGCTCGGAATACGTTTCGCCGGAAGGGTTTAGTGCGCTGTGGCAGGCGGTGGGCTTGCCGCCGCAAGTGACCGAAGTCGATGGGTCCGTTGTGTTTTGCGAAGGCGTGGTGGGGAAAATGGACTGATGCGGAACGGTTTTGAAATGGATTTGCATTAGCAAAATTCCGCTCGACCTGTTATACTGTTCACGTCCTTAACCACGAGGGCACAACAGCTTCACCGCACCGCTGGGGATGGGGGTCCCATTCTCGCCCACCCCAGCCCGGGCACCACTCGCTCCCCCGTGGGTGGTGCCTTCTCTTATACCTGCCTGTAGCGGCGCGCCGGCTGCAAGTGGTATGATCATTGTCAGCAAGGAGTAATGGCCACAGCAGCCGGCAGGATGTCCGGCTGCCACGAGTATTGCAAATATCAAAGGAGAGCATATGGGCTGGTCAGCCACAAAATGTCTCATGCGAACCGGTATTCCGGCGGCCACCATGGCCGTGGGCTGGACGCTGGTCGACATCATCCGCGCCGGGGATGCACCGGTGGACGCCCTGGTAACGAACATTCTGCTGTACGGCACAATCTGGCTCATCGTGTCGGCGTTCCTCTGGGTGGCGACACGAGTCGTGCCCAGTGGGACGTGAGGAACTGATGTCCACCTCCCGAAAGGAAAGGTCATGGCCTCCCGAACCCAAGCCCCGCTAGTCTTCTGGGTCGTTGTCGGCGTCCTGCTCGTGTGGAGCCTGGCCGGAGTAGCGATCTATGTCGCCTATTTCGTGGAGACCCCGCAGGAATTCGCCCACGGCGCGGAAATCCCCGCCAACCGGGAGGGCTACGCGAGCTACGTGGCGAGCATCCCCCCCTGGGCTGTCGCCGTCGGGATCATCGCGGCGGTGGCGCGCCTGCTGGGCACCATCGCCCTGCTCCGGCGCAAGGCCTGTGCCCAGCGCCTGTATCTGGTATCGCTGCTCTTTTTTGGGCTGGCCCTGTTCCGGGCCTTCGTGCTCGCAGATGCGGCGGCGGTCATGAGCACAGGTCATATCGCCACCGAGGGGATTTTTATGGGTCTGAATTTGTTCGCGGTCTGGTTCGTGAGGCGGCAGACGGCGGCAGGGGTGTTGGGGTAGATGCGGCAGCCGGATGCCGCGAAAGGTGGCCAATATTGTTGATGGACATGCTTGAGATTCCGGGATGGCTGGGGCTGTTCTTGCTGCCACTTGGCCTGGCCATGCTCACTTTCCCCATTTCTCTGGGCATTCTGATCTGGCATCGGAA
>JAJRWA010000146.1 GCA_024277025.1 Candidatus Krumholzibacteriota bacterium
CCGTAGATCTCCCAGATCGTCACGAACAGGGCCGCGACGATCGGCCCGATGATCAGCCCGAGGGCGCCGAACATCAGGATGCCGCCCATGGTCGCCAGCAGGATCAGCAGGTCGGGCATTTCCGTGTCCTTGCCCACCATGCGCGGTCGCAGGAAGTTGTCCACACTGCCGACCACCAGCCCGCAGAACAGCGCCAGGAAAAGGCCCTTGGCCAGATGCCCGCCCGCGATCAGGATCACGGCGGCCGGCAGCCAGACCAGAGCCGTGCCGATGCCCGGTATGATCGACAGCACGATCATGATCGTGCCCCAGAACACGGCGCTCGGCACCCCGACCACGGCCAGGGCCAGACCGGCCAACCCGCCCTGCAGGGCGCCGATGGCTGCCGTGCCCTTCAGCGTGGCCCGCGTCACGGAGCTGAACTTGTCCAGCAGGCGCCGCTCCTCGTGGTCCTCCAGCGGCAGGTAGTAGAGCATCAGGTCGACCAGCTTGTAGCCGTCGATCAGGAAGAAATACATGCTGTAGAGCATGATCATCAGCAGAAAGAGGAACTGCACCGTGCCGGTGGTGACGGCCGACAGGCTGTTGACCAGGAACTTCGAGAACAGACCGACCATCTCGCCGGCCTTGGTCAGGATGTCGGTCTGGTAGGGGGCGATCTTGTCGTAGAACGGCTGCTCCTGGAGCCAGACCATGATCTGGTCCGGATTGGCCAGGCGGTCCTGCACCCAGGGCGTGATCGAGTTGCCGACCTTGATGGCCTCGCCGGTGACCACACCGAGCAACACACCCAGCGGCAGGATGATGACCAGGACGATCAGCAACAGGGTGACGACCGAGGCGGCGGGCGCCCGGCCCTTGAAAGCGCGCAGCAGGCGGTGGTACAGGGGCTGGGCCAGCGACGAGAAAATCCCGGCCAGCAGCACCGACATCAGGAAGGCCTTGATCATCGTGACGAAGGTGACGGTGATCGCCGCGAGCAACAGCAGCAGGACGGTCTTGCCGGCAGTGGATGAATTCATCGTGGCGCTCTTTCGCTGGAAGGCGGCGGGTTCAGGGCAGGCCGATGTTAAATCACTGGTCACCGCGCCGTCTCCTGCTATTTTGGGGGACGTGCCTTCGCCCACTCCATCCGATTCAACAAGGAGACAATGACGTGGCCGATCTGAAAGCCGTGTTCGAGACCGCCAAGGGCCCCATCAACGTGACCCTTTTCGCCGACCAGACGCCCCTGACGGTGGCCAGCTTCGTGAACCTGGCCCAGCGGGGCTTCTACGACGGCCTGAACTTCCACCGGGTCATCAGCGACTTCATGATCCAGGGCGGCTGTCCCCTGGGCACGGGCACCGGCGGCCCCGGCTACCGTTTCGCCGACGAGTGCTGCGACGAACTGCGCCACGACGGCCCGGGCGTGCTGTCCATGGCCAACGCCGGCCCGGGCACCAACGGCAGCCAGTTCTTCATCACCCATGTGGCCACGCCCCACCTGGACGGCAAGCATACCGTCTTCGGCAAGGTCGTCAGCGAGGCCGATCAGGAAGTCGTCAATGCCATCGCCGGCCAGGATGCGCTGGTGAAGATCACCATCGAGGGCGATACCGGCCCCCTGCTGGCGAAGATGGCCGACCAGGTAGCCGAGTGGAACAAGGCGCTGGACAACTAGGCCACAAGTGGGCGACCAGGCCTGAAGTGGGCGCGCGCGGCCATCAATCGCCGCGCGCCCCCCGCGGAAACAGCAGGGCGAACGGCACGGCCAGCACCGTCAAGCCGGCGGCGATCCGGAAGGCTGCGGCCAATCCGACCTGATCACCGAGCGAACCGATGAACAGCGCCGCCAGGGCACTGGTCACGATGTTCACGGTCATCAGGAGGCTGTTGAAGAAGGCGGGACGGCTGGTGCCCGCTTCCTGCACCAGGGCCAACTGGATCGGGCTGGAGGCGAAGAGCAGGAATCCCGCCACGATCAGCAACGGGATCGTCAACACCCCGCCGGACATGGTCAGGCCCACCCCGGCCAGCGGCGTCAGGGCGGCGATCACCAGCAGCGACCGGCGGTGGCCGAAATGGTCGGCCACATAGCCCGCGCCAAACGTGCCGACCGCTCCGGCCAGTTGCAGCAGCGACAGGGCCGCGCCCGCGGCCCACAGGGACTTGCCCTGGCCGGCCAGATAGGTGGGCAGGTACAGCGTCAACGCCAGCTTCAAGCCCATGCGAAAAACCATGAAACCCGTCAGGCCGGCAAACAGGCGCGCGTGGGGGCGCCAGTCGCCGCGCCCGGCGAACAGCGATCCGGCCGCCGGTCGGTTGGCTGCCGGTCGCAGGTGCCGCAGCTTGCAGAACATCAGGATCGAGGCCACCAGCCCCAGCGGCAGCACGCGATACGATCCGGACAGGCCCCACCAGGAAACGGCGGCGGTGATCAACAGGGGCCCCAGGGTGCGCGCCAACTCGCCGCCGAACATATAAAAACTCATGCCGCGGGCGCTGTTGGCGCCCGAGTAGCGCTTGATCAGCACCGGCCCGGGCACATGAAAGGCCGCCGCGCTGAAGCCGGCGACCAGCAGCATCCCGGCCAACACCGGAAACGACGGCGCCAGGCCCAGCAGGCTCATGATGGTTGCGGTCAGCGCCGGCGCCAGGATCACGACCCACTTGACGCAGATACGATCAGCCAGCAGGCCCAGGATGGGGTTGAACAGGTGCGGGATCTTGCGCGTGATATCCAGCAGGGCGACCGCCGACAGCGACAGGTCGAACCGGCTGATGAACAGCGGCAGCAGCGGTGCCAGGAACGACGAGTAGACATCGTGCGACAGATGGGCCAGCGAAATCGTGACCACGTTGGCGGTCTGAAACTCCCGGTCTGTTTGCGGCGGCTCAGTCATACGAGAGCCGGATGTCCTCGGTGGTCATGGTCGGGGCGGTGATGACGTCCCACGGCTTTTCGTCCCAGGTGCCGAGTTCGGCGTGCACGAGGCGGTACTTCTCGGGTATCGGATGGGTGCCGTACACCACTTCCAGGCCGTACTTCGTGGTGATGAAGTCATGGAAATCCTGGATGTGCGGGCAGGGTGGATAGCCGACAACCATGCCGGTCGCCAGGTGGATCACCTGCGCCCCGTTGGCGGCCATTTCGTCCACGGCATACTCGATGTTGCCGCCGGGACAGCCGTCGCAGGTCGTGAAGCCGACAACTTCGGTGTGCTGTCCTTCATAGCGGGCGAAGGCCCCTTCGCGGTTCTTCGCGGCGCGGAAACACTTGCCCCCGGCGCAGCGGCGATAGCGGTCGCAGATGATGATGCCGATCTTCGTGGTGGCCATGGCGTGCACCTTTCGTTCCGGGGAGAATTCCAATATGGGGAATCAGCGGTGCGGGGCAAGGGAATTCACAGGTAAATCATATCGTATTAATAGGTTGCAAGCGGCATAAGAAAGGGCCGGCCCCAGCGGGTCGGCCCAACAGGAAATATCAACTCCTAGAACGCCGTCACCAGGCCAATCACGCCGCGATCGGTGTCCTGTTCCAGGTTGCGCGTGTATTCCAGTGTGCCACGCAGGTTGCGCGCGAACAGGTGGGTGACACTGGCGGTCATCGTTTCGTAGTCGTTGCGGTCCCAATCCGAGTTGATCTGGTTGTACAGCAGGGTCAGGTAGTTGCGGGAGCGGTCCTTCTGCGGCGAGATGACCAGTTCGACCACCATGCCCTCGGTGTCCACGTCGACGTCGATTCCGGTAAAATCCGGATCGGAGTCGCGGCGGAACAGGTACTGGAACGTGAGATCAAACGTGCCGTTGCCCAGGGTGAAATCCGGACCGTGGAAGGTGGCCACGTTGCCGAAGCCGGTCGTGCCCAGTTCCTTGCCGGTGTAGTAGTAGTAGCCGACCGTGGCCGGGCTGCCCACGTTCTGGATCACCCGGAAGCCCCAGTTCTTGTACTTGTCCGTGTCGTACTTGCGGTCGTCGCCGGCGTCAGGTTTGCCGTTGCCGTTGACCAGCAGGCCGACCAGACCGGTGCCGGTGGACTCGAAGTCGTAGGTCACCATCACGCCGCGGTCATAGGTCAGGTCGGAATTGGAGCCGCCGACCTTGGTGCGGTAGACCTGGTAGTCCTCGTAGGTCAGGCGCAGCTCGCGCTTCATCAGCGGGTCCGAGGTCTGGAATTGGCCGACCATGATGTCGAACGGCTTGCCGCCGATGTTGTTGAAGTGGATGTAGGCGTCCTCGATGCCCGCCACTTCGCCCCGTTCGTCCAGGAAGAAGTAGAAGTAGTAGCCGACATCCTTGGCCAGGTTGCCCCCCGACAGCAGCTTCAGGCCCCAGGGGCTTTGCAGGTCCGAGGTGATGTCGGTGTCACTGTCGAAAAGGGCAAAGGCGTCAAAGCGGGCGGCAATGGGGAAGGTCTTGTTCAGTTTGAGCAGATCGTCGCCTGCGCTGATGAAGTCGCGCGCCTTCTCCTGGTCGGGCAGGGTGAAGCCATTGGCCGCAAATTCCGTCCCGAACGGCTTGAGCCGGGGGAACGGCGCGTGACAAGTACTGCAGCTCAGCTTGTGAGTGCGGGCGAAGGCCGGGATCGCGTCGGCGGTGGTTGGCCGCAGTACCGTCGAACCAACCAGGAACATCAGGGCCAGGGCTACCAGAGTCAGCTTCTTCATGATGGTCATTCTCCCTATTCGTAGACTTCGAAGGTCGTGGTGGCGGTGTTGATGATCTGGGGTGCGGCCTCTTCGGCCGGGACGCCGAGGAACTCGGCCACCGGCGTCAGCAGGCGCTGGTATTTCAGCACGGCCTTCAGGGTGACCGGGCCGGCGGCGATATCATCCGGCAGGTCCCAGGTGTAGGTCTCGACTTTGGTTTCGCGGGGGCCGATGCGGTAGTCGACGCCCAGGCTGGCGGTGTTCCACTGCTGGATGGTCATCCGGCCCTGGGGGTCGAAGTAGGCCATGCGGAAGATGCGGTCGCCGACCGGCACGCCGTCCCGCTGCAGACCCGGAAAGTCGGGAATGTTCTTGGCGATGCCCAGATCCTGGTAGGCCAGCACGTCGGCCGCGATGGTGTACTCTTCGCCGTCGAAACCCTTGGCGTCGACCGGCAGATGCCAGGTCTGGCCTTCGCTGTCGGTGGCCGTCACGTGTAGCCACATGATGCGGTCTTCCACCGAACCGCTCGGCACCTTGTGGCCGCACTTGCCGTTGAACAGTTGCACATTCACCACGGCGGTGCCGTCGTACTCGATCTCGCGTTCCAACGGGTTCATGCGCATCTCGATGGCGCCGTTGAGCTTGCCGGGGTCGTGGGCGCCGTGGAACAGGTGCTGGGCGACCATGCCGTCGCGGCCCATCTTGGCCGACCGGCCCGGCGCCTTGGGCATGTGGCAGTCCTGGCACTGGACACCCTGCGCGTAGTAGGGCCCTTCCTTCCACTCCAGGTGGGTGGACTTGACCCAGATGCCGTAGGGGCTCATCTCGTTGTGGCAGGTGCCGCAGAAATCGCCGGTCTTGATTAACTCGTTCTCGACGGTGTCGTGGTGCGGCGAGACGGCACCGGGCTTGGGGCCCTGCTTCAGGCGGCCCGGCTCGCTGATCCAGTTGAAGTTGTGGGGAATCTCCCCCTCGAAGCCGGTCACCGTGTGGCAGTGGTCGCAATGGACCGACTCGTTGGCGCGGCTGTTTTCCTCGGGGCGCGGCGGCGGCGTGTCGCCGGCCAGGAACGAGGTCGGCGCGTGGCAGCCGTTGCAGCCGTGGCGCACGCCGGCGACCTTCTCGTCCTTGGCCGCATGGGGCACCGCCAGTTCGAAGTACTCGATCTCGTCCCAGTCGTGGGTGAAGGCCTGGCTCATCATGGCCTGCGACCATTGCTGGTAGATGTTGTCGTGGCAGCTCTGGCAGACCTGGGGTTTTTCGTACTCGTCGTAGGACCGCGTGCCGTGGGCAGCATCGCCCACCGGGCCGGCGCTCAGCAGTTGGGGGCAAAACAATACTAGGCCCGCTGTCAGGATGTATCTGAACATGCCAGCTTCCTTGGTCATTCGGGACGTCCCCTCGCCCACTTGCTAACCCCGATGCTAGAGCCGCCCGCGGGGATATTCAACTGGTATTTGGGGATTGACCGCAGCCTGAAGACTGGAACCAAATCCGCTGCCCGGCATTTCAGGAATCGCTCGCCCGCGGGGCGAAGACCGAATGATATTCCTATACTGGCTGCAACGAGAAACGAGGAGGCAATCCGGATGCCTGGTGGTCCCTTGCTCTATAAATTCCTGGTCTTTGGCACCCTTCTGATCGGATCCCTGTCGTTGCTGGCCAACCTGCTGCCCCGGGCGCGCCGGCACCCCGGCACACGCCGCCTGCTGGACCCGTTGCGGGCGCCGGAGATGGTCACGGCCCTGTTTCGGGACGACCCGGTGACGGCGACGGCCACGGCGGCCTCGCCGGTCCGGCGGCGGCCAGTGACCCAACGGCAGACCTCGGTGCGCAAGACCGATGAACAGTGGCGCGCGCAACTGACCGAGCAGCAGTATCAGGTCACCCGCTGCAGCGCCACCGAGCGGCCGTTCACCGGCCAATACTGGGACCACCACGACGATGGAACCTACCACTGCGTCGGCTGTGGCCAGGAGTTGTTCTCCTCCGAGGCCAAGTTCCATTCGGACAGCGGTTGGCCCAGCTTCTGCGAGCCGGTCAGTCGGGCGGCGGTCGTCGAACTGAACGACATCAGCTACGGGATCGTGCGCACCGAGGTGGTGTGTACGACCTGCGAAGCCCATCTCGGGCACCTGTTCAACGACGGCCCGGAACCCACCGGACGGCGCTACTGCATCAACTCGGCGGCGCTGGACTTTCAGGCGGCAGCGGCGGATAATGGTTCAGGTGGCGCGGCAGAGTATCAGATTTCCTGAAGGGGGCGGCGGTGGCCGGACCGAGCGAAACAGGGGCGAAACGGCCCCTGACCCACACCCTGATCACGGGGGCCAGCGCGGGCATCGGGCTCGAACTGGCCCGCCTTTTTGCCGTCGCCGGTCAGCCCCTGGTGCTGGTGGCCCGCCGCCGGGACCGCCTGGAAGATCTGGCCCGGGCGGTGCGCCGCATGATGAGCAGGACCTGGGACGAGCCGGGATGAGGCGACGCTGGCTGGTCCCGCTGTTTCTGCTCCTGGCCACTCCGGTTGGCGCTCAGACCCTGCCCGACAGCACGCTGGTTCTGACAGACCTGTCGTGCAA
>JAJRWA010000011.1 GCA_024277025.1 Candidatus Krumholzibacteriota bacterium
ATCGCGAACTGGCGCCGGACCAAGAGCTTCGAAACCACCGAGCCGGACATCATCACCGAGCGTATGTCCATTTTCCTGGCGTTGCTGATGCCGCCCGGTGAAGGTGGCGAAATCTACCCCACGATAACGCCGATCAACGTCTTTCCGCTGATCTTCGAGCGCTGTTTCGGCGTGCCGGCCGGGCTGAAGCCGGACCACGGCTATTTCTCGACCTACGAGAGCTGGGCGCGGTTTTTCGAGACTGACGGGATCACCGATCCGGGCCCATAGTCATTGCCGATGATTTTTATCCATTTTTATGGTCACACGCCTGCACCCCGCTCCATACCAACCCCTGACAACGCTTCGGTCCCGTTTTTCGCGGACCGGCAACCAGAAATCAAGACAAGGGGTTCATAGACATGAAGACTCGCAGCAAATTTCTGACTTTCCTCGTGCTCGGCCTGGCCCTGGGCGTGCTGGGCGGCTGTTCGGACGACGACGATCCGGTCAACGTGACGACCGGGACGAAGTCTTTCACCGTCACCATTGAGAACGTCGCGGCGGCGGCGGACTTCTTCGCCAGCGGCGTGTTCAACACGCCCGTGGGCGCGAGCGCGCCGGCGGCCATCGGCCCCGGTGGCGCCTACGAAGTGAGCTTTGGCGCCACGCCCGGCCACAAGCTGAGCTTCGCCACGATGATGGTGCAGTCGAACGATCTGTTCTACGCGCCGGGCGCCGACGGGATCGCCCTGTACTCGGGCACGACGCCGGTCGCCGGGGACATCACCAACCAGTTGATGCTTTGGGATGCCGGCAGCGAGGCCAACGAAGATCCGGGTCTGGGCATGAATCAGGCGCCGCGTCAGAGCGGGCCCAATTCCGGGCCCGCCGACGGCAACAACACCGTGCGCCTGGTCAACGACGGTTTCACCTATCCCGCCGTGGGCAGCGTGATCCAGGCCACGCTGACCAACGACGGCCAGGGACTGTTCACCCTGCGCATCGAGAATGTGTCGACCGACCTGACGCTCACGCCCTCGTCCGGCCCGAGCGTGGCGGTGCCCATGGCGCCGGGTGTGTTCGTGGTGCACTCGGGCGGCAATCCGCTCTTTGTCAGCGGCATGCCTGCCAGTGGTGGCCTGGCGGCCTTGGCCGAGGACGGCAATCCGGCCCTGCTGGGACCCGTGCTGGCCGATGACACGGGCCTGGGTTCGCCCCTGGCGCCGGGCTTCTTCGCCGTGCACACCAGCGGCAAGCCGCTCTACGGCATGGGCATGGCGGACATGGGCAACGGGCTGGAGAATCTGGCCGAAGATGGCGACCCCTCGGTGCTGATGGCCGCCCTGGACGGTACGGCCGGCCTGAGCGCCACCGGCGTGTTCAACACGCCGCTGGGCGGAGCCGGACCGGGCCCCCTGCTGCCCGGCAGCAGCTACCAGTTCACGTTCAGCGCCAAGGCGGGCGACCGGCTCTCGTTCGCCACGATGCTGGTCCAGTCCAATGACTTGTTCTTCGGTCCCGGGGACACCGGCCTGGCCCTCTTCGACGCCGGCGGTATGCCCCTGAGCGGCGACATCACGGCCCAGATCATGCTGTGGGACGCGGGCACCGAGCACAACCAGTGGCCAGGTGCGGGTTCGCATCAGCCGTTGCGCCAGAGCGGGCCGAACACCGGCGCGGCCGATCCCATGGCGACCGTGCGCGTGGCGGGGAACGAGTTCCCCTATCCCGCGGTCGGCTCGGCCATCCGGATAACCGTTACCGCCCAGTAGCAGAGCAGGGACAGACAGGGAAAGGGCGCTCTGCCGGGGAGGCGGAGCGCCCTTCGTCATGAGGGTGGGTCTAGTTGCGGCAGGACCCATCACCCCCACCATGTCGTCCGCGGTGGCCGCCGCGGCCCTGGCCACCATGACCGTTCGTGGCGGCCATGATCGCCTCAAAGTCTTCGACGCTCAGATAGCGCGGCTCATACGTCTGGCCGGTCGCCTGCTCCCACTGGGAAACGTAGGCGCGCAGGTGGTTGCTGGAACCGGCGAGCAGGTGACCGTAGACCAGGAGAATATCCGCGGGGGTCGTCTCGGCCGAGTAGGACATCAGATCCAGGATGTCGATTTCCTCGATGGCGCAACCAACCAGCAGGGCTTCCTCGAGGGACTCGCCACCCGTGGCGATCAGGTCGTCGTGCAGGGCCTGCAGAGTTTCGTCCTGGAACACGCCCTGGGCGTTGTCGCCGATCGGATCGGTGATCTCGTAGCGATCCAGCAGCAGCAGCACGGCGTCCATGTGTTTCTGCTCGCTGGCACTGATGTTGGTAAAGACGTTCAGGGCGTACTGGTCGGCGAAGGTCAGGTACACGTCGCGGGCCAGCTTCTCTTCTTCACGCATGTAGACCAGGCCGGCGGTGTCATCCGGCGTCAGGTCCTTCAGTTCCATATCCGTCAGGGCTGTCGCCAGATCGTCCAGGTTCAGCGGGACGGCGGCGGCCGGACTCGTGACGGCTACCGGATCGCTCGTGTCGTCGCTGCAGCCTGTCAGCAGGGCGAGGGCAAGGACGGTCACGGCGAGAAGACTCAGGTACCTCATGATCACTCCGATCGTTGTGGGGAAAAGTCATGCACACCCTGCCCAAGCAACTGGTGTTCCTGTTGGGAGAATAACAGTCTTGTTTTGCCACCACGTTGAATCCCAATAGATTAAGACATAGATCACCACCCCGACCGGTGTACTTCGCGGGACAGCGCGCAGGTTCCTGCGAACCCGTGCGCCCGACTCGCAGAATGTTGCGAGACCGGGCACCGGCCCATGTGTTAAACTTGGGCTTTCCCGTGATTTTCCTGTCTTGGGTTCCCCTGCCGTCGCCGGCCGTGAGAGGATGCGAACGATCTTGCAGACCAAGCTGCCGGCAATGAAGAGTCTGCCTGCTCCCGTGGTGCTCGGGATCGTGGCCCTGATTCTGGGCCTGGTTTTCACGCGTGACATGACCTCATCCTTTGACAGCGTGCGCTACGCCAATGTGGCCCACTGGTTGGCGCAGGGCGACGGCATCGCCACCTCCCTGACCGTGGTGCCGGTGCAGGAGGGCATGCCCGCAGTCGGCGATGGGCTGCACGCCTTTGCCATCCAGCCCCCCGGCCTGCCCCTCTTCTACGCGGTGACCGGCGTCGCCAACCGCACCACCAGCCACGCCGTGCTGCACCTGGTTTCCCTGCTGGCGCTCGGCTGGTTCGTGCTCGGTCTCGGCCGGCAATTGACCGGGCGGGTGATTGTCGGCGCGACGGCCGCCCTGCTGACGCTGCTCAGCCCGGTGGTGCTGCTGACGACCGAAAACCTCTGGACAGACTTGCCGACCGTCACGCTGCTGCTCGGCGCGCTGTACCTGCTGATCCGCGCCCGCGAAGTGGCTCGCCGCCGGTGGGCCTGGCTGCTGGGCGCTTCGGTTCTGGCCGGCCTGGCGGTTTCGCTGCGCCTGACCGCCCTGGCCTTCGGCGGGGTGCTGGTGGCCGATCTGATCCAGAGTCGCGGACTGCCCACACGTCGCCGGTTGCTGCGCCTGGCCAGCGGAGCCGGCCCCTTTGGTGTCGTGGCGCTGAGCCTGCTGCTGCGCAACCGGATGCTGACCGGATCATTTTCCGGCACCGTGCCGCGCGACTGGCCCCTGGCGCCGGAATTCAGTCTGGCGCGCGGGGGGGCTTTCCTGGGTTCGCGCCTGTTGCAGGCGGTGACACCCGGCTGGGCGGCCGAACCGGTGGCCCGCAAGCTGGCCACCGCCAATGCCGGGCCGACCGGATGGGCGCTGCCGCTGATACTCATGCTGATCCTGATAGTGATCGCCGTTGCCGCCGGCGTCCGGCGCCGACAGGGAAAACTGGACTGGCCACCGGCGGTTGACGCCGTGCCGGGCGCGCGGATCCTGGCGGCCTCCTTGTTTGGCGCCTCGGCGGTCGTGCTGCTGCTGCCGGCCGCCCGCCACGCCGACTTCCGCGTAGTCGAGTTCCGTTACGTGGCAGCCCTGCTGCCGTTGATCTGGCTGGGGTTGACAACCCTGATGATGAGCACGGGCCGGCGTACGGTCGACTTGATCCTGGCCGGCGTCCTGGTGCTGACCTTCGTCGCCGGCGTGCCCGGCCTGCACCGGCCCTACCGGCACAGCCACCAGTACATGAACCAGGGCCTGGACTGGCTCCGGCTGAGTGTTCCGCCGGAAGTGCCAGTCCTTTCCAACGGCGGCAAAGTATTGCTGGACGAGGACCTCACCCGGCGCGTTTATCATCTTTCGGACTGGAATTTTAGGCACGCCCTGGGCCGCGATCTGGGCCGCGAAGAGGGTCTGTTGGACTACCTGCGCGAGCGCGGCATCGGCTACGTCGTGCTTTTCGGGGAGCCGAACCTGCACCAGGCCGAGTATTGGGGCCGGCCCCTGATCGGGCTCTTCGTGGGCCGCCTGTGGTCGTCGTGGCTGGTCTACCATGACCAGCATATCAAGGTGTACCGCATTCCGGCGGACGGCCCCGCCCCGCGCCAACCGTGAGGAACCGGCCATGAGGCATCGCATCCCGTTCAACAAGCCGTTCATCGCGGGCCGTGAGCTCGAGTACATCGCCGAGTCGGTGCTCGGCGGGCACACCAGCGGCGACGGCCCGTTCATGAAGCGGTGCGAAAAGTGGCTGGCCGGACGCACCGGTGCCGCGCGCGTGCTGCTGACCACCTCGTGCACCGCGGCGCTGGAAATGGCCGGACTGCTGTGCGGCCTGCGGCCGGGCGACGAGGTCATCATGCCTTCGTACACGTTCGTCTCCACGGCCAACGCCATGCTGCTGCGCGGGGCCCGGCCCGTGTTCGTGGACATCCGGCCCGACACGCTGAACATCGACGAGAACCTGATCGAGGCCGCCATCACCCCGCGCACGCGGGCGATTCTGCCGGTGCACTATGCGGGTGTGGCCTGCGAGATGGACACGATCATGGCGCTGGCCGCGGCCCACGACCTGAAGGTGATCGAGGATGCGGCCCAGGCCCTGGGGTCGCGCTACAAGGGCCGTGAACTGGGCACCATCGGCCATTTCGGCGCCTTCAGTTTCCACGAGACCAAGAACGTGATCTGCGGTGAGGGCGGGGCGCTGGTGCTGGGCCAGGACACGCAGCTGGAGCGGGCCGAGATCCTGCGGGAGAAGGGCACCGACCGCGCACGGTTCTTCCGCGGCCAGGTCGACAAGTACACCTGGGTGGATGTCGGCTCGTCGTTCATTTCGAGCGACCTGCTGGCCGCCTACCTGTACGGGCAACTGGAACAGTTCGACCCCATCACGGCCCGCCGCAAGCAGATCCATGCCAACTACGCCGCGCAGCTGGCGCCTCTGGTCGCAGCCGGACACATCACCCTGCCGACCGTGCCGGACCACTGCGAGTTCAACTACCACCTGTTCGCGATCCTGCTCCGGGACACGGCCACTCGCGCGGCGCTGATCGAACACCTGCAGGCTTTGTCGATCCTGGCGGTGTTCCACTACGTACCCCTGCATACTTCGCCCATGGGCGAAAAGCTGGGCTACCGCGCGGGACAGTTTCCGGTGACCGAGGACCTCAGCGCGCGCCTGTTGCGGCTGCCTTTCTACTTCGAGCTGAGTGATGACGATCAGCGGACGGTGACCGCGGCCATCGCTGAATTCTTCGCGGAGCGTACGTCGTGACCGACCGCGTCCTCATCCTGGGTGCCGGCGTGTACCAGGTGCCGTTGATCAACACTGCCCGGCGCCGCGGCCTGCAGACCATCGTCGCCAGCCGGCCGGGGCCCTATCCGGGCTGCGAGTTGGCGGATGTGTTTCTGCCCATTGATATCGCCGACCGGGATGCCTGTCTCGCCGCCGCGCGGGAACACGATATCCAGGCCGTGGCCACGGCCGGCGCCGACGCAGGCCTGCCCGCCCTGGGCCTGATCGTCGCGGAGTTGGGCCTGCCCGGACCCGGCCTGGCCGCGGCGGAAAAGAGCACCGACAAGGCGCGGATGAAGGCCTCCTTTGACGAACACGGCGTACCCTCGGCCCGCTTTGCCGTCCCCGCCAGCCCGGCCCAGGGCCTCGCCTTCGCCAGCGCGCTCGGCTGGCCGGTGGTCGTCAAGCCGACCGACTCCTCGGGCAGTCGCGGAGTGCTGCGGGTGGACTGTGAGGCGGATTTCGGCGCCGCCTGGGCCGAGGCGAGGGCGCACGCGACTGGCGGCAGGGTGCTGGTCGAGAAATGCCTGATCGGGCGCGAGTACGGCGCCCAGGCCGTGGTGCACGGCGACCAGGTGGCGGCGGTGTTCTGCCACGCCGACACGGTGACGAGCCCGCCGCTGAGCACGCCGGTGGGTCATGCCATGCCGGTTGACCTGTCCGCGGCGATCATCGCCAGAACAACTAAGGTGGTGACCGCGGCAGTGGCCGCGGTCGGCCTGCGCGACTGCGTGGCCAACGTCGATCTGATGCTGGTCGGGGACGAGCCCCACGTCATCGAGATCGGTGGCCGCCCGGGCGCCACCGGCATACCCGAAATGATCAGCCTGTTCACAGGCTGGGATGTGTATGATCATGTGCTGGACCTGGCCCTCGGTGAAGGCGGCCCGGTACCTGCCACCCAGGAAGTCGCCAACGCGGTCGCCCTGTTGCGCGCGGACACGACGGGAGTGGTCTCGGCCCTTGTGGTGCCGGACGCGGTCCGGGATCATCCGGACCTGGTCAGCCTGCAGTGGGACGTGACCGTTGGCGAGCGCGTGCGCGCCTTCCGGGTCGGGCCCGACCGGGTGGGGCTGTTGCAGGTGCGGGGCGAGAACGCTCCGTCCCTGGCCGAAGAACTGCGCGCGCAAATTCGGATTGTGGTTGAGGAGATTTGATGACTCCGCAGTACAGCATCGTTATTCCGGTATACCGCAGCGGCGCCTGGCTCGCTGAGCTGGCGGCCGAGATTCTGGCCACCATGGACACGGCCGGCCACCCGGACTGCGAGTTGATCCTGGTCAACGACCGCTCGCCGGACACCGCAACCTGGCCCGCCGTCGAACAGGCGGCCGCCGCGGACCCGCGCGTGCGCGGCATCGACCTGGTCTACAACGTGGGCCAGTTCCGGGCCCTGCTCTGCGGCCTGCAGCACGCGCGCGGCGAGTTGATCCTGACCATGGACGACGACTTCCAGCACCCGCCGAGTGAACTGCCCAAATTGATCGACGCCTTGGCTGAGCGGCCGGATCTGCTGTGCGTCATGGGCGACTACGAGACCCGCGGCCAGAATCCGGTGCGCCGCCTGGGCAGCGCCCTGTTCAGCCGCATCCTGGACCGGGCCTACGGCAAGCCGCCCGGCATCCGCACCACCAGTTTCCGCATCATGCGCCGCGCGCTGGCCGAAGCCATGTTGGCCTACCGCACCGCGCGCCCCCAGCCGGGACCGTTGATCGTGGCGCTGACCGACCAGGTGGCCAACGTGCCGGTGCGCCACGAGCCGCGCCGCGCCGGCCAGAGCAACTACAGCCTGTTCAGCCTGTGGCGCAACACGGTCGACAGCGTCGTCTACGCCAGCACGGCGCCGCTGCGTTTCCTGTCGAGCTTCGGTTCGCTGTGCGCGGGCGCCGCGTTCCTGGTGGGCGTGGGCTATCTGGTGCGCTGGGCCGCCGGCGGCATCGGCGTGCCGGGCTACACGTCGCAGATTCTGCTGATCATCTTCTTCGGCGGGATGACCCTGCTGGGCCTCGGCGTGCTGGGCGAATACGTGGCGCGCATCATCGGCGAGGTGACGGGCCCCGAACGTTTCCAGGTGGCGCGCACCTGCGGGCAGGCGGCCGGCGATGAGTAAGGCGGTCTATTCCTTCCTCAACAACTGCCTGGATATTCTGCCGCCCTACGGCTCGGCCCTGGATCTGCGCGGACGCCTGGCGACGGGCTTTCTGCGCCACTCTGGCGAGCGGCTGCGCATCAGTTCGCGGGTGAACATCTATGAGCCGGGCAACGTGAGCGTCGGCAGCCATGTCTACATCGGCTACAGCACGTACCTGGGCGCCGGCGAGATCGTGCTCGCCGACGAAGTCGTCATCGGGCCGTTCTGCGCCATCGCCGCCGGCAACCACACGCGCCGGGACCGCTCGTTCCGCTACGGTCCCTATGAATTCGGCAGGATCGTCATCGGCCGCGGCACCTGGCTGGGCGCCCATGTCACCGTCACCGCAGGCGTGACCATCGGTGAAGGCTGCCTGATCGCCGCCGGTTCGGTCGTCACCGAGGACGTGCCGGACGACTCGGTGGTCGGCGGCGTGCCCGGCCGGGTCCTGAAAACCCTGGACGACCGATGAGCGCGCGCCTGGCGGCGGCCATCGGCTTGATGCTGGTCCTGAACCTGGCCGGCTCCTTCCTGATCAAGACCATGACCCGCTTCTGGCCCGGACAGCCGGTTGTCTTCGTCCTGCTGGCGGCCGGTGTGGTTGCCGTTTCCGTGGGACGCATCGGCGTCTGGCTGGCCCTGGGCAAGCGCTTCCAGCTGTCCTATATCCATCCGTTCCTCAGTCTGAATTATGTCCTGGCTGTCTTTCTGGGCATGGTGGCCTTCGACGAGTCCCTGCGCCCCGGGCGCCTGCTCGGCGCCCTGATCATCGCCATCAGCGTGACTCTGCTTTCGCGTTCACCGCATGCGCGCGAGCACGGCGACCGGGGGCGGCCATGAACGCGTTCTGGCTGGGCGTGCTGGTGTTGGTGGCGTTGCTGACGGCGATCGGCCACCTGATGTTCAAACTGGCCGCCGTCGGCGAACGCCGGCTGCGTGACCGTCTGCGTGACCCTCGTTTCCTGGTCGGCTGCACCTGCTTCGGCCTCGCGCCGGTCTTGACTTTTCTCGCGGCCCGATACCTGGACTACTCGATCATCTACGCCCTGACGGCCCTGAACTTTCCGCTGGTGATGCTGCTGTCCCACCTGGTACTGCGGGAACCGGTTGACCGCACGAAGTTGCTGGCCGTGGGCGGCATTCTGTGCGGGCTGGGTGTCTTCCTCTGGGCCTGACCGGCCACATCAGTTTCGATTTCCACCCGTTGTTCCCCAGGTCGAGGTCAGCTGAACTCGGGCAGCTCACCGGCGCGATAGGCGACCAGGGCCTCACCGGCGGTCATTTCCCCGGCGCCGACGTGAATCGTGATGCCCGTCGCGGCCAGAACGCTGGCCGCATTGCCACCGGGCCCGTTGCCGGTGATCAGGACCGAGGCGCCCAACTCCATCAGTTTCTGGGCGGTCCGCGGTCCGGCCCCATGGGCCTCGCTCTCGATCGCGGAGTTGTCCACGATCTCGACGGCCTCGGTCTCGTCGTTCAGGACCATGAAGTAGTGGGTGCGGCCGTTGGTGATGGCTTCACTGAAGATCGGGTCATACGGCAGCTCAGCCAGCTTGACGATCCCTTCGGCCCGCAGGAATTCCTCCAGCTCCAGCCGGACCTCATCGTTCAGGTCCGCCTTGTTGATGATGCAGCCGGCGGGAATGGCGAACTTCCTGACCAACTCATGAACGCGCCGCAGATCGTGCAGCCCGGACCGGCTGGGTTCGGTGACCAGAACCACCAGCGCCGCTCCCGACAGGGACGAAACCACCGGGCAACCGACACCCGGCGAACCGTCAACCAGGATCAGTTCGCGACCCGCCGCCTCAGCGGCCCGACGGGCCTCATTCTTGACCTTGGTCACCAACTTGCCCGAATTGTCCGCCCCGATCCGCAGGCTGGCGTGAATCATGTCCGTGCCGGTGCGGATGCCGGAGTGGAACCACTGGCCGACGTTCTGCGGCGCGTTGGCAATGGCCTCGTCCGGACAGACACGGGCGCAGTATCCGCAGCCCTCGCAACTGAGGGCATCAATGCTGTAACGGCCCGCAT
>JAJRWA010000147.1 GCA_024277025.1 Candidatus Krumholzibacteriota bacterium
CGCACGTAGCCGTCGACCACCTTCTGGGCCGCGGTGATGATGTCCTTCTTCTCCGGCGGGATGATGATGTCGTCGATCCCGATGGAGATCCCGCCCTCGGTCGCGTGGTAGAAACCCAGCTCCTTGAGGCGGTCCAGGAAGTTCATGCAGGCGGTCATGCCGAGCTTGGCGTGCACCTCGGCCACGATGCGGCTGAGGTCCTTCTTGTTGAGCGCCTTGTTCACGAAGTCCATCTCGTCCGAGAGGATATCGTTGAAGATCACCCGGCCGATGGTCGTCTCGATCGTACCCGTCTTGCCGCCAAAGCGGATCTTGACCATGGCATGCTTGGCGATCAGACCCGCCTCGTAGGCCGCGAACGCATCCTCGACGTCGGCGAAAACCTTGCCTTCACCCAGGGCGCCCGGACGGTCAAGCGTCAGGTAGTAGCAACCCAGCACCATGTCCTGGCTGGGCGACGCCACGGGCTCGCCACTGGCCGGGGACAGGATGTTCAGCGGCGACAGCATCAACAGCCGCGCCTCGAGCTGGGCCTCGTAGCCCAGCGGCACGTGCACGGCCATCTGATCACCGTCGAAGTCGGCGTTGAAGGCGGTACAGACCAGCGGGTGCACCCGGATGGCCTTGCCCTCGATCAGCACCGGCTCGAAAGCCTGGATACCCAGGCGGTGAAGGGTCGGCGCACGGTTCAGCAGCACCGGATGGTCCTTGATGATCTCTTCCAGGATGTCCCACACCTCGGGGCGCTCCTGCTCGACCAGCTTCTTGGCGCTCTTGACCGTCTGGACGTAGCCCTTCTCTTCCAGCTTGCGGATGATGAAGGGCTTGAACAGTTCGAGGGCCATGCTCTTGGGCAGACCGCACTGGTACAGCTTCAGCTCGGGACCGACGACAATCACCGAACGGCCGGAGTAATCGACGCGCTTACCCAGCAGGTTCTGCCGGAAACGGCCCTTCTTGCCCTTGATCATGTCGCTCAGGGACTTCAGCGGCCGGTTGCCCTGGCCCTTGACCGCCCGCGAGCGGCGACCGTTGTCGAACAGGGCGTCGACGGCCTCCTGCAGCATGCGCTTCTCGTTGCGCAGGATCACGCCCGGCGCCTTGATCTCGATCAGCTTCTTCAACCGGTTGTTCCGGTTGATGACGCGCCGATACAGATCGTTCAGGTCACTGGTGGCGAAACGGCCGCCGTCCAGCGGCACCAGCGGGCGCAGGTCCGGCGGCAGCACCGGCACGCAGTCCAGGATCATCCACTCGGGGCTGTTGTTGCTCTGGCGGAACGCGTCCAGGATCTTCAGACGCTTGAGCGTCGCCTTCTTGCGCTGCACGCTGGTCTCGGTCTTGACCTGGGCCCGCAGCTCCTGGTTGAGCTCCTCGAGATTCAGGCCGCCCAGCAGCTTGCGCACCGCTTCGGCGCCCATCTCCAGTTGGCACTCCCAGTCGGGGTGCTCTTCCTTCAGCTCCCACCACTCCTCGTCGCTGATCACGTCGCCGACCAGCAACTCGGTGTTGCCCGGTTCGATGACCACGCTCGATTCGTAGTAGAGGATGCGCTCGAGGTCCTTGACCTTCATGGCCAGCATCTGGCCGATCCGGCTGGGCAGACCCTTGAAGAACCAGATGTGGGCGATGGGCACGGCCAGTTCGATGTGCCCGAGGCGCTCGCGACGCACCTTGCTCTGGGTCACCTCGACGCCGCACTTGTCACACACCATCCCGCGGAAACGGATCCGCTTGTACTTGCCGCAGTTGCACTCCCAGTCCTTGACCGGACCGAAGATGCGCTCGCAGAACAGACCGTCCTTTTCCGGCTTGAACGTCCGGTAGTTGATGGTCTCGGGCTTGGTGACCTCGCCGTAGCTCCACTCGCGGATCTTGTCCGGCGAGGCGAGCTGGATCATGATGGCGTTGTGGTCGGTACTCTTCTTGCCGTCTTCACGAAATTTCTGGCCGAGCATTTATTTTCCTCCTGGGGGCCCTGCAACACAGGTCCACCGGATCAAGGTCTGAGCTGCTAGACGGCGTCTTCCAGGTTGACATCCAGACACAGGCTCTGGAGTTCCCGCATCAACACGTTGAAAGACTCCGGAATACCCGGCTCGGGCGGATTCTCGCCCTTGACGATGGCCTCGTAGATCCGCGAACGGCCCGTCACGTCATCGGACTTGACCGTCAGCATCTCCTGCAGGCAATTCGCCGCGCCGTAGGCCTCCAGGGCCCAGACTTCCATTTCTCCGAATCGCTGGCCACCGAACTGGGCCTTGCCACCGAGCGGTTGCTGGGTCACCAGGCTGTACGGGCCGATGCTCCGGGCGTGGATCTTCTCCTCGACCAGGTGATGCAGCTTCAGCACGTAGATCACGCCCACGGTCACTTCCTTGTCGAAGCGCTCGCCGGTGCGGCCGTCGTAGAGCACGCTCTTGCCGCTGGGATCCACACTCTCATCGATCAGGGCTTCCTTGATCTCCGAGATCCGCGCCCCGTCGAAGACCGGCGTCTGGATCTTGACGCCCTTCTTCATGGCCGCGTAGCCCAGATGGGTCTCGAGGATCTGGCCGAGATTCATACGACTCGGCACACCGAGGGGGTTGAGCACGATATCGACCGCCGTGCCGTCCGCCAGGTAAGGCATGTCCTCTTCGGCCATGATCTTCGATACGACGCCCTTGTTGCCGTGACGGCCGGCCATCTTGTCACCC
>JAJRWA010000148.1 GCA_024277025.1 Candidatus Krumholzibacteriota bacterium
ACCCCGCCAGATCGGCCGTGGTCAGGTCCACCCCGCGCGCCCGGACCAGCTCGCCCAACGCGCCCGCCGTTCCCGCCTCGCGCACCCGCCGCAGAATGCCGGTGCTGCCTGCATAGGCCTCCAGGCAGCCTCGGCCGCCGCAGGCACAGACAGGCCCGGCGGGGTCCAGCACCATATGTCCGATTTCGCCGGCTCCGCAGTGGGTTCCCAACAGCAACCGACCGCCGATCATGACGCCACCGCCCACGCCGGTGCCCAGGGCGATCATCACCAGATTCCCGCAACCCTGTCCCGCGCCCAGGCGGTACTCCCCGTACAGGGCGCCGTTCACGTCGTTGGCCACCGCCCAGGTCCGACCGGGAAACACGCCGGCCAGATGTTCACCCAGGGGCGAGTCCTCCCAGCCCGGCAGATTGGGTGAACGCCCCAGCCGTCCCGTTGCCGGGTTGACGATCCCCGCACAAGCGAGGCCGACGGCGCGCAGCTCCGGCAGCGCCGCACCCACGGCTGCGGAAACATCCTGCAGCGAGGCCACCGCGTCGTGCGGCCGGGTCGGCACTTCACCTTCGGAGACGACAGTACCCTGACCGTCGGTCAGGGCGTATTTCATGGCCGTGCCGCCAATATCGATCCCAAGATAGAGTTGGTCGCTCACGGTCCTTCCTTTCCCGGGACACGGTTGCCCACAGCCAGGCGCTCCATCACGCGTACCGCGTCGAGCACCTTGCGCGTCTGCTGCAGATCCGTCACGCCCAGTCGGTGCAGCACTTCGGCCACCATGAAACAACTGCCGGTCACCAGCACCTGGTCGTCCGGCCGCAAGCCCGCCGCCACAGCCTGCAGGCCGCTGGCCATATCGGCGGCCACTGTGCACTGATCCAGCCAGAGCCCATCCGGCCCACCCGGTGCCAGGCCCAGCTCGGCAAACAACGATTCGAGTTCGGCGCTGGTCCGCGCCCGGGGCAGCGAAACCGGCAGGCCGACCAGATGGTCGCAACCGCCCAGCAGGCGGCCCAGCTCAGGCGGCACACTCTTGTCCTGCATGCCGCCATAGAGAATCACACGGCGGCCGCCGGCGCCGGACCGGCCGAAAGCCTGCAGAGCCTGCGTCAGGGCCTGCGCGTTGTGGGCGGTGTCGAAAATCCAGGTGGGGTTGCGCAGCACGGGCTGATACCGGCCCGGCAGAAAAAGATTCCCCAGCGCGGCGGCCGGGTCCGGCGGCAGCAAAGCCCGGTCGGCGCCGGCCGACAATTCGCTCAGCGCCAACAGCGCCAGCGCCACGTTGCGCCGCATCACCGGCGTCCCGAAATCCGGCAGGCCCGTGATCATCTCCTGCCGCAGCGCCAGATCCCAGCCGGCTACGGCTGCGGCGGTTTCGGGCCAGCGGGCCAGTTCATCCACAAAAAAGCAGGGACTGCCCGCGGTGACGGCCGCGGTGAAGGTCTGGCCGCGCAGCTCATCAGCCACCGCCGCGAACAGGGGCACCCCCCGCTTGAGCAGACCCAGCTTCTCGGCCGCGATCGCCGGCAGCGTATCACCCAGAATGCGCTGATGATCCAGCCCGACGCTGGTCAGCAGGGTCGCGATCGCCGGCAAGGCATTGGACGCATCCAGCCGACCGCCCAGCCCCGTCTCGCAACACAGATAGTCGACGCCACGCTCGCGAGCGATCTGCACCGCCAGGGCGGTCAGGGTCTAGAACCAGCTGGCCCCGTGCTTCTCGGTCAGCGGCCGGATGGCGCGCACCCGCTCGGCAAACTCGTCCGCCGGCACGGGCTGGTCATCGATCTGGATGCGCTCGTGAACCCGCAGCAGGTGCGGACTGGTGTAGGTGGCGACCTTGTGTCCGGCCGCCTGCAGCAGGCAGGCCAGGATGCGCGTCGTGCTGCCCTTGCCGTTGGTGCCGGCCACGACCAGCGTGCGCAATTCGCGCTCGGGGTGGCCCAGATCCGCGAGCAGGCCCTCGATGCGGGACAAGCCCGGCCGGATACCGAAACGGTTCAGGCTGAAGAGCCAGGCGGTGGGCTCGTCGCCGGCCACGAACGGCGGGCACAAATCAACACCCACCCCGGGCTCGCCGGGATGGGCGGAAATATCAGCGGGATTGGCGTCCCCGGTGCGGCGGGACCGGCCCAGTGCCATGGTCTAGCCCCGCGGCGGATGCAGCACCGACACGTCGCGGCCGTCCACAAACCAGTGCAGGGTCCGGGTCAGCGTCTCCTTCAGGTCCTTGCGCTCAGTGATGATATCGACCATGCCGTGCTCCAGCAGGAACTCCGACGACTGGAATCCTTCGGGCAGATCTCCACCGATGGTCTGCTTGATCACCCGCGGCCCCGCAAAGCCGATCAGCGCGCCGGGCTCCGCGACATTGATATCGCCGAGCGTCGCGTAGCTGGCGGTCACCCCGCCGGTCGTCGGGTTGGTCATCAGCGAGATGAACGGGATGCCTTCCTTGCGCAGACGCGCCAGCACGGCGCTGGTCTTGGCCATCTGCATCAGCGACAACAGCGACTCCTGCATCCGCGCGCCGCCACTGCGGCTCAGGATGATGGCCGCCTCACGGTTGGTCAGCGCGTCCAGCAGGCAGCGCGCAATCTTCTCGCCCACCACCGAGCCCATGCTGCCGCCCATGAAGCTGAACTCCATGATCGACACGCAGACGGGGATACGCCCGATGCGCGCCCGCCCGGTGATCACCGCGTCTTCCTTGCCGGATTTCTGGCGCGTGGCCTTGATCCGGTCCTTGTACCGCTTGGAGTCCTTGAACTCGAGCGAGTCCACGCTGGTCAGGCCGCGATGGGTTTCGCGCCAACTGTCCTCGTCAAACAGCAGCCGGATATACTGCTCGGTCGTATACGGCAGATGGTGCCCGCAGGCGCCGCAAACCCACAGGTTGCGGTCCAACTCCCGATGGTAGAGGATCTCCGAGCACTTGGGGCACTTGCGCCACAGGTTGTCCGGGATATCCTTTTTCTGGCTGGTGAGGGCCTTGATGCCCTTGGCAGCCTGTGTCAACCAGGACACGGCGTCCTCCCACGATGTTGGGATCCCAATTCGTTGAATTCCCTGCTAAATTAGCCCTATCCCGGTGTCCGCGACAACAATTATTCGCCACCGGTGATCGTGGCCACCGCGCAGGTCATGATGATGGCATCCTCGCCGTCATCGGCGTAGTAGCCCTGACGGACACCCGTCTCACCAAACCCGTGCTTCTGGTAGAAGGCCCGGGCCGGCTGGTTGCTGCGGCGGACCTCCAGCGTGATTTCCCCCAGGCCCAGCCCGGCGGCCTGCCGCGCGGCCTCCCGCAGCAGTCGCGTGCCCAGACCGTGCCGCTGAAAATCGGGATCCGTGGCGATATTCAGGATGTGCAACTGGTCGGCCACCTTCCAGGCCATCAGGTAGCCGCGGACGACTCCGTCGACCTCGACGACCAGGGGCAACCGCAGCAGGTCGGCCTCCAACTCGCCCAACAACGCCGCCGGCGACCAGGGATCGCTGAAACAGCGGTTCTCCAGGGCCAGCACCACGTGGATGTCCTCGCTCCCGGACGGGCGCACGCGCACCGCCTCAGTCATGGTCCGGCCGCCGCGTCTGGTGCCGTGAAATATCCGCGCCCGGCGTCGACGGCGTCAGATCCAGCCGGCGTTTCACCTCCGCGTCCGACACGCGCATGTACTCGGGCACCAGGGCGAAGGGATGGACCGCCGGCAATTCGCCGGAATTCAAAGCCACCGCCAGGGCCGGCGCCGTCGCCGGGTGCTGCGCCGTCCAGCGCCGCAGGACCGGCTCGCCGCCGCCCAGCAGCTCCGGCCGCAGGGTCGCTCCCTGGCCCAGCAGCAGGGTCGTGCCCTCGCCGCCGTACAGCGGCGCGTTGACATCCGGCACCGCCGCGCAGATCAGCGGCCACCACCTGTCCGGGGCCATGACCGCCGGTTCGACGACCGGTTCGACCCAGGCGCCGGCCCGCCGGTACACGCCGCAAAATATCTCGCCCCGCCGCGCATCGAGCGTCGGCACCGCGAACCCGGCGTCCGGATACCCGGCCAGCAGGGCGGCAGCCATGGCCGCCAGCGAAGTCACGCCCACCAGACCGCAGCCCAGCCCCCAGGCCAGTCCCTTGGCCGTGGCCACGCCGATGCGCACACCGGTGAAACTGCCCGGACCCACGGTCACGCCGATCTGGTCCAGATCCTCCTGCCGGCGTTCGCACCCGGCCAGCATTTCCTGGATCACCGGCAGCAGGGCATCAGCGTAGCTGCCCGAGACGTTCAGCGGCCGGTAGGCCAGCACCTCACTGTCTTCGGCCAGCGCGAAGCGTCCCTGCTTGGTGGCGGTGTCAAAAGCCAGACTCAGCACGCCGTGGTTCCTTTGGCTGAAAAAACGTCCTGCCAGGCGGTCGGCACGCTCGGCACGCCGCGCAGGTGCCAGACCCGTTCGGCGGGCCCTGCGCCCGGCTCAGCCAGCAGGGCCAGATGCGGGCCGGTGTCCAGTGCCGGCACCAGCGGTCCCGGCCACTCGACCAGGCCGACGGCCTGTCCGTCCCAGATCTCGTCCAGAATGTCGGGCACGCCGATGTCGCCCAGGTCATGGTCCGGTTCCACGCGGTAGAAATCCAGATGGTGCACCTTCAGCCGACCGGTATACGTATTGACCAAAGTGAATGTTGGCGAGACAACCTCGTCGGTCACGGACAGGCCGGCGCACAGGCCCTGCACCAGGCGCGTCTTGCCCATACCCAACTCGCCATAGAGCAGGATGATCTCGCCCCCGCCCAGCAACCCGGCCAGGCGCCCGCCCAGGGCCACGGTGCCGGCCTCGTCGGCGACCCGCCGCTGGTGGGTGAACAGCGCCGGTTCAGGCAGGATGTGGTCCCCGCACGCCATCAGCTACCGTGGCCGCATGATCACGAAGGGGCACATCATCTCTTCGAGGCTGATCCCGCCGTGCTGGAAGCTGTCCCGGTACAACCGCTCGTATTCGTGAAAATTCGTCGGATAGACCAGGTAGTAGTTGTCCGACGTGATGGCGTAGTTCTCGATCGTGCTCTGGGGCGGCAGCCGGAACTTCTCGGGCTCCTTCATGAAGAAGACCTTCTCCTCGTCCACGCCCAGGTTGTCGCCGAACTTGTAGCGCACGTTGCTGCTGGTGTCCTTGCTGCCCCGGATCTGGATCGCGCGTTTGCACAGCTTTGAACCGTGATCCGTCGTCAGGATCACCGTGCAGTCGCGTCGCGCCAGATTCTTCAGCACGTCGTAAAGGTTGGAGTGCTCGAACCAGGAACGCATCAGGGTGCGGAAGGCCGCTTCATCCGGCGCCAACTCCTTGAGGATCCGGCTCTGGCTGCGGCCATGGGCCATGATGTCCAGGAAGTTGTACACGCCGGCCACCAGCCGGGTGTCGCCCAGGCTGCCCAGATTGCGGTGCAGCAGGTCGGCATCCCGTTCGTCCGAGACCTTGTAGTAGCGGCTGCTGCCGGCGGCGGGGCTGCCGGTGCGCTTGAGCAGTTCCTCCAGCAGATCACCCTCGTGGGCATTGCGGCTGCCCGGATGGTCCGCCGGTCCGATCCACCACTGGGGATACCCCTCGGCGATATCCAACGGGTACAGACCGGAGAACAGGGCGTTGCGCGCATAGGGCGTGGCCGTGGGCAGGATCGACCAGTAGCGTCGCCGTTCCAGATGGAAGTAACTCTCGAGCAGAGGTTCGATGATGCGCAATTGATCCTCGCGCATGCAGTCGATCACGATCCAGAACACCTGCCGGCTGCGCTCGATTTCGGGCGCAACCCAGGTCTCGAACACCCGTGGACTGAGCAGCGGATCCTCGATTTCGGCCTCGCCCTCGTCCCCCACGCCGGTTGCCCCGTCGGCGCTCACCCAGCGCTGGTAATGCTGCCGGACATACTTGGTGAAGGCCAGATTGGCCGCCGAATACTGATCGTCCAGCGTATCGAGCAGGCCATGATCGCTGAACTGGAAAAGGTCCAGACTCCAGGTAACCAGGTCGGAGTAGATGCTCTCCCAGTCGGCCGGTGTCTTCGCCCCGCCGAAGCGATCACCCAGGGCCATGAAGTTGCTCATGTAGCCGCGCGTGACCTCTTCGCCGGTCAGTTTGCGGGCTTCCAGCTGCCGCTTCAGCGCCGAGAGGATCTGCAGGGGCGAGACCGGCTTGACCAGATAATCATCGATGCGCTTGCCGATGGCCCGGGTCATCAGGTCCTCGGCCTCGCTCTTGGTGATCATGATCACCGGAATGTGGGCGTTGAACTTGCGCAACCCCTCGAGTGTCTCGAGACCACCCATGCCGGGCATCATCTCATCCAGCAGCACGGCATCGAAATCCTTGGCCGCCAGGACTTCCAGGGCGTCCAGGCCGTTGGTCACCCCCTCGACCTCGTACCCCTTCTCGCCCAGGTACATCACGTGGCTGCGCAGTTCTTCGATGTTGTCGTCAACCCAGAGTATTTTGAAGGCCACAAACGGCTCCTTTGTCCTGCTGTTTCAGTCTTGTTGCGTCGCCGCCGCGAGTCCCGGCAGGTTCACCAGAAAAGTCGTGCCGTGGCTGCTGGTCGTCTCGACCCGGATGCGCCCGCCGTGATACTGGGTGACGATGCGCTGGACCAGGGCCAGCCCCATGCCCCAGCCGCGCTTCTTGGTCGTGTAGCCCGGCTCGAATATCTTGCTGCCGTCCCGGGCGGGAATGCCCTTGCCGGTATCCGAGACCCGCAACCGCACCCCACCGTCGGCATCGTCCTCCAGTTGCAGCGTGATCGTGCCCTTGCCGTCGATCAGCGCGTCGATCCCGTTCTTGATCAGGTTCTCCAGCACCCAGCCGATCAGGTCGCGGTTGAAAGCCACCTGATGGGTAATGGTTCCCTCGCTGCGCAATTGCACCCGGCCACCGAGGTGGGGCAGGCGGCGCTGGAAGTACTCCACGGTGTCGGCCACGACCGCCATCAGGTCGGTGTCCTCCAGCTTGGGCAGCGAGCCGATCTGGCTGAAACGGGCCGAGATCATGCTCAGGCGATCGACGTCCCGATTCAGCTCCACCATCACGTCATCACTCTTGCCGACCCGGTCTTCCAGCAGGGCGACCCAGCCCATGATCGAAGTCAGCGGCGTGCCCAGTTGATGGGCCGTCTCCTTGGCCATGCCGGCGAACAGGGCCTGCTGCTGGGCGTCCTTCTTGCTTTGCAGCGCCCACAGGATAATCAAAAAGAACAGCGCCATCACCATCAGCTCAAGGTAGGGCATCACCCGCAGGCGCTGGCTCAGGGCCGAACGCCCGTAGTGCAGCGTACCCACGCGCGCACCGTGCTCGTCCACGATGGCGAACGGTTCCTGTTCCTGATCGTAGCCCGCGGCCAGGGACAGGATCTCCAGGATCACCGGGTTGCTGGGCTTGGACATGTTCTCCTTGAGCAGGATCTGGTAGTCCGGTACCGGGATTCCGATCACGGGCGTGTTCCACAGGAACGGCCGCCCCGCGTTGTCCGTCAGGATGAACGGCACCTCGTTCTCGTTGATGATCTCGATGATCGGCATGACCTCTTCGAGATTCCGGGCGGTGAACAGACGACTGGCCACGCCGGACAACAACTGCGTCGTCAGGAAGCTCTGACGCTCGACGCTCTTGCTGACCCGGATCGTAAAGACGGTCGTGATCACGACAATGCTCACGCTGCCGAGCAACAGGTAGATGTTGAACAGGTAGCGCCGCCGCACCACCGCAAAAAGAAACCTGCTGAGGGCGCTGAGCATCAGGTGATGTACTCCATCCCGCCCATGTACGGCACCAACACTTCAGGTATGGCGATGCGCCCGTCAGCGGTCTGGTAGTTCTCCATGATGGCCACCAGAATGCGCGGCAGGGCCAGGCCCGAGCCGTTCAGCGTGTGCACATAGCCCTTACCATCGGGCCCCTTGTAGCGGATGCCCGCGCGGCGCCCCTGGAAATCCAGGAAGTTGCTGCACGACGAGACTTCCAGCCATTTGCCCACACCCGCGGACCACACCTCCAGGTCGTAGCATTTGGCCGCCGCGAAGCTCAGATCACCGGTGGCCAGGGCCAGCACCCGGTAGGGCAGCCCCAGCTTCTGCAACAGTTCCTCGGCGTCGGCGGTCAGGGCCTCCAGTTCGTCCCACGAAGCCTCCGGCAGCACGAACTTGACCATCTCGACCTTGTTGAACTGGTGCACCCGCAGCAAGCCGCGCGTATCCTTGCCGGCGGCACCGGCTTCGCGCCGAAAGCAGGGCGACATGGCGCAGTATTTCAGGGGCAGCTCGGCCGCGTCGAGCGTTTCCTTCATGTGGATATTGGTCACCGAGACCTCGGCCGTGGGGATCAGGAACAGGTCGTCCACTTCGCAGTGGTACATATCCTCGGCCAGCTTGGGCAGTTGTCCAGTGCCGGTCATGGCCGTGCGGTTCACCAGATAGGGCACGTTGTGCTCGGTGTAGCCCTGGGCCAGATGCACGTCCAGGAACCAGTTGATCAGGGCCCGCTCCAGGCGCGCCCCCGCACCGGACAGCAGGGCGAAGCCGCTGCCGGACATGCGGGCCGACCGTTCGGCGTGCAGAATCCCCAGTTCACGGCCCAGATCCCAGTGGGGCACCATCTCGAACTCCGGTTCGGGCACTTCACCCCAGGTGCGCACCAGTTCATTGTTCTCTTCGCCGCCCTCGGGCGCCGACTCGTGGGGAATATTGGGAATGCGCAGGTAGAGCTGCTCGACTTCGGCCTCCAGCGCGTCGGCTGCAGCCTTCAGTTCCTTGACCCGGGCGGAGACCTCTTTCATCGCCGCGATGGCCGGCCCGGCGTCCTGGCCGGCCTTCTTGGCGTCGGAGATGGCGCGGTTGGCTTTGTTGGCCTCCGCCTGCAGAGTTTCGGTTTCCTGCAGGGCGGCGCGACGGGCGGCGTCCTTCTCGTAGTAGGCGTCGATGTCCACCGACTCGTTCTTCAGAGCCACCGCCCGGGTCACCAGATCCCGGTTTTCGCGCAAAAATTTGCGATCGAGCAAGGCGCGTACCTTTCATTGCCGGCCCCTTGAACAGGGCACAAGTAACCGTCGACACCGGCGCCCTCGCCAAAAAAGGGAAATGGATTTGCAATCCGGTGCCTCGACTGTTAGAAGGTTAGTGGAAGACCGTCCGGCTCGGCAAGGCAATTCGCCGGTTCCGGGCGCCTCAACGCCCCTTGTGGGCCCAATCTGCCACCTTTGGCCGAGGTCTGACACACCCATGAAGCGAGACGTCCTGCTCCAAGCCCTGCGCGACCTGCCGGCCGGCCGCCGCGTGATCACCGCCCTGGATGTTCCCAGCCAGACTGATGCTCTGGCCCTGGCGGCTCGACTGGGCCCCACCGGCGGCTTCGTCAAGGTCGGCCTGCAACTGTTTTCGGCCGCCGGCCCCGGTGTGGTGCACCGCCTGCAGGACCTGCAGCGCGACGTGTTTCTCGATCTTAAATATCACGACATCCCCAACACCGTGGCCAGTGCCGCCCGGGTGGCCGCCACTCTGGGCACCAGCCTGTGCACGATGCACGCGGGCAACGGCCGCGCCGCCATGGCCGCCGCCGCCGAAGCCCTGGCCGCCGTGTCGCCCCATCCGGTGACGGGCCGCCGGCCCGCCCTGCTGGCGGTCACGGTGCTGACCAGCCTGTCCGAAGCTGAAATGCAGGAGGTCAGCCCCTCGGCCGACCAACTGCAGGACCGGATCGAGCGCATGGCCAGGCTGGCCTGGCAGAGCGGCTGCGACGGCCTGGTCTGTTCGGCCGCCGACCTGCCCCGCCTGCGGACCGCCATCGGCCCGGACCCGTTGATCGTCACGCCGGGCATCCGGCCCGCCGGTGCGGCCACCGACGACCAGCACCGGGTCACCACCCCGCGCGAAGCGATGGACGCGGGCGCGGATTTCCTGGTGATCGGCCGTCCGATCACCAAAGCTTCTGACCCGGCGGCCGCCCTGGCCGCCATCGCCGCGGAACTGGACTGAGGAGCCATCATGACCGAAGACAAAGTCCTCTCCCTGATGACCGAACTGGGCGCCCTGCACAGCGGGCACTTCCTGCTGAGCAGCGGCCTGCACAGCGATCGCTACTTCCAGTGCGCCAAGATCCTGCAGTTTCCCGACCTGGCCCGCGAACTGGGCGCCGCCATGGGTGCGTTCTTTGCCGAAACGCCCCACGACCTGGTGGTCAGTCCGGCCATGGGCGGCATCCTGATCGGCCACGAGGTCGCCCGTGCCCTCGGCCGCCGCTTTGTCTTCTCGGAGCGCAAGGACGGAATGATGATGATCCGCCGCGGCTTCGAGATCGCCCAGGGCGAGAAGGTGATCATCGTCGAAGACGTGGTCACCCGCGGCACGAGCCTGCTCGAAGTGATCAAGTGCGTCGAGGATGCCGGCGGCGTGGTCACCGGCCTGACCAGCATCATCGACCGCACCGGCGGCGACGTGGGTCTGCCCCTGCCCCTGCAGTCCCTGGCCAGGGTCCAGGTCCAGACTTTCGAGCCGGACAGCTGCCCCCTGTGCGCCGACGGCGTCGAAGTGGTCAAGCCCGGCAGCCGCGGCAACTGATTCATGGCCGCCAGGACACCTGACTGGTTGCGCCGCCTGCCGAGGGCGGCGTTGCCATTTGTGCGGTATGGGTGGACGACGGCGGCGGGCCCGGACTTCGGCCACGCGGTGGATTCGGCCGCGCAGGCTGTCGCGGTGGGCCGCCTGGTCGAGGCGGTTGGCCTGGCCGGCGGCGCCTGGGTCGAGCAGGAGCACGGCGCACGGGTTGTGCGCGCTGAATCACCCGGCTGCCTGGGCCGGGCCGATGCCATGTGGACCACCGGACCGGACCTGGGCGTGATTGGCCGCAGTGCTGACTGCCCGTTGATTCTGGTGGGGGGTGTTGACTCAGGTGGGCACGCGATCTGCGGTTTTGCCCACGCGTCGTGGCGATCGACCGTGGCGCGGATCACTACGGGACTGTTGCGGGAAATGGTCGGCGCCGGCCTGCGGCCGGACCGGGCTGAAGCACTGATCTGTCCCTCGGCGGGGCCGTGCTGCTACTAAGTGGGGCCTGAAGTGCGGCAAGCCGCCGTGGCCGCTCTCGGGCTGGCCGCGACCGGGTGGTTTCCCGCGCTGGGCGCAAAATCCGCCTTTGACCTGTGGCAAGCCAATGGGGCCCAGTTGGAAGCGGCCGGGCTGGCCGCCAGCCGGATTCATCGGGCCGGAGTCTGCACCATCTGCGGCGGCAGCCAGTACCACAGCTACCGTCGGAGCGGCAATTCGGCCGGTCGTTTCGCCGCCATTGTCGGCGTGCCCGCTAGCGCCACAACGCCTTGACCGAGCCCCAGTTGTCGAGTTCTGATCCCTTGCGAAAACTATCCGTCAGGTCCAAAACGCCCAGCAACTGCCAATAGATGCGCGGCGACCCTTCATGCAGCGAATCACGGCCTGCCACATAGAACCGGACCGTGCCTGAGACCATCATCGAGGCGAAGCCCGGCCGGTCCCACCGAAATATGACTTCGAAATTGCCAAACCGGGTGTTGGGAATCGCGTCGTCCGGCAACGAGACGGCCCACGCCCCCTGCTGCGCCAGCACATCCACGCTGATGCTGCCGGTTGCGGGAATCGAGACGCCGTCCGGATCGGTAACCGGTTCCCCGGCAAACATGCGTCCAGCACTCCGCAGCTCTTCGTCCCGATCCAGATCAGGCCCCAGGTCGGGATACGAAGCAACGGTCGTCGGCTGCAGAATCATCTTGTAGTCCGGATGCAGCAGATCCCGATACGAGTCAATATCCATGTCTTCATAGGCCGTGACAAAATTTGCCATGAGCTGGTCTTCACTGCCGGGAAACGGCAGGCCGGCGTCGACCGGAACGAGCGGGTCGGGATCATCCGAGCCGCAGCCGGCTCCGACAACAAGGATCATCAACAGCGAAACAAGGAAAACGCAGCCACGCAGACGCAACATTTCAAGATCTCCATTCAAAAAAACAACAACCGACGCTAACCCCTATCGAAACAAGCGTCTCGGCATCCATCTCCTCACCGGCGGACCAATCTCAGACTATACGTCTCCATAGCACCGGAGCCCGCCGGCCGGCGGGCTCCCCAGAGGTTGATCTGATCATAGGCTATCAGGCCCTGCAATTCAAGCGTACCGGCCGCTCCTACTCGACGTGTTCGATGACCACCGCCACCGAACCATCCATCTCCGCCCGCAGATCCGGCTTCTGCACCGCCTCGGTCTCCACCTGTTCGCGCGGCAGAATCATGCTCTCGGCCAGATAGCTGGCCACGACATCGGCCCGCACCTCGGCCAGGGCCTGGGTTTCGGCCGTCACCACGACCCGGATCGGGGAGTACGGATGGCGGCGGATCTCGTCGGTCGAACGGGTCAGCCATTTCCGGCCCTTGACCGTCAGTTCGCTCTCGTCCCGCACGAAGAGTTCGTCCCCGGCCATGTCCAAGACACGGTTGCCTTCACTGCGGTAGTCCAGGGCCGGAATGCGGAAACTCACGCCGGCGTGGTTATAGGTGTTGGTGCCCTTGTCCGTCTGGCTGAAGACGTAGCTGTAGGGGTAGCCCACGCGCAGCATGTCGCCGTTCTCGCCGCGGCCGTCCCAGACCAGTTCCTGCGGCGCCTTCCTGCCGCCGGTGAAGGTCTTGAACGGGCTGCCGCGGAAATCGATCACCGTCAGCGACCAGTTCTTCATACGGTGCCCTTCGGGCGGGGCCGGATAAAAGGTCGCCACGGGCTCGCTGGCCATGTCGGGCAGCCACAGATGCGGCGGCTGCTCGCTGACCAGGCGCTCCAGGTTGTTCAGGTGCGGCTGCAGGCCGCTGACCGGGCTGACGCCCAGGACTTCCTGGTCCATGGCGCTGTAGAACGAATCGACCGCCGTCGCATCCAGTTCGAACTCGAAAGTTCCCTTCTCGATCACCTGGCGCACCTCGTTGGTGGCCTCGACGACCATCTCGGGCAGGGCCGCGCCGCTCTCGCCGCTGTCGGTCCACTGCTCGCCGGCGGCTTCATCCTGGGCGACCGCACTGCCGGCCACGCCCAGCAGGGCCGCCATGGCCAACCACAGGACTACCGAGTTGATATTTCGCAAGCTGCACATGACGACGGTCCTTTAGTTCAGACGGAAGACGATGGTGATGACGCCCCACTGCTCGACGGCGGCCTGATCCGGCCCCAGCGAAGCAAAGACGAACTGCTTGATGGCCGCCATGGCGGCCTGGTTCAGATCCCGGTGCACCGAGGTCTGGTCGAAGTACATGTTGTCCTTCACGCGGCCGTCGGCCTTGACCGTGAAATGCACGGCCACGACGCCCTCCCAGCCCTTTTTCTTGGCGATTGCCGAATAGACGGGCGCCACGCTCTTGAGGATCTTGCGGCCCTGGATCTGGCCGCTGATGGTCATGTTCACGCCCTTGGCGTCGATCTTGACGTCGGCCACCGCCTGCTGGGCCTTGTCGTTGGTCGCGGCCTGGGCGACGATTTCCTGTTTGACGGCGGGCTCGGCAATGCGCCGGCGACCACTCAGCGAGCCCCCGCGGCCACCGCCGCCGGAACCGTAGTTCAGCATGGTCTTGCGCCCGCTCTTCTGGCCGCCGCCCGCACCGCGGGGACCGTCCACATCGACGACACCCTTGCTGCTGGCGGCACCGCCGCGGCTGCCGGAGGCCGGTGCCAGACCTGCGCTCGGGGCCCGATATGCCGTTTCGCCCGCCGACTTGAGTCCGCCGCCCGCAGCCAGCGCCGCCGAGGCTTCGGCGACCTGCCGGGTCGCACGTCCGGTATCACCGGCCGCCAGGACGTCTTCGCCCAGGGCCACCGTGCCGGACTTGCTCTTCAGGCCGGCCTTCTGGGGCGCGAAGGCCCCTGTCGTCCTGTTTCGCGTCGCGGCAGCCGGTCCACTCACGTCACGCTCCGCCAGTTTCTGCACCGCATCCGGCAGTCGGTTGGCGTCGACAATGGTGCGCGCCTTGGGCCGTGGCGCCTTGGCGCTCAGTTGGGAGGCGACCGCCAGGGTCTTCTGCTGAACCCTGGGTGTCATCGTGGGCGCCGCCACTTCCACTTTGGCCGCCACCGGGCGCGCCTCGGGCGCGATCCGGGTCGGCGCCGTCATCCGGGGTTTCGGCTGCAATGTCTGACGCGGTTCGGGACGAGGCGCTTCGGGCGAAGCCTCGGCCGGAGCCTTCATGGCGCTGTCCGTGTTCACGCCGCGACCAGGCGGCTCGGGACGCAGCCGGGGCTTCTCCTTGAGCTTGACCTTGGCCGCCACATCCTCGCCGTACTTGGCTTCGATGTAGGCGATCTCGGTCAGCTCGCCGCCTTCGTGAATAATGGCCGCCTGCCGCCCGGCCAGCAGCGCCAGCAGCAGCAGCAATCCCCCATGCAGCACGAAGCTGGCCGCCATGCCGCCCCCGGTGGAGCGCGAGCGGTCTATGTGTTGCATGATCATCAGGAATCTCCCTCGTCTTTTTCCTTGGTCGCCAGGGCGATGCGCGGCGCGTGGGCCGCCTCCAGTTCGGCGATCAGGGCTTCGACTTCGCCGTAGGGCAGATTGCGGTCGGCCTTGATCACGGCCACCGCACCGGGCGAGTCACTGAACATGGTGCCGAGGTAGGACTGCACATCCGTCAGTTCCAGCAGATCCTCGCCCACCCAGATCTCACGCTCCATGTTGAAGGTGATCTCGATATTGTCGGTGTCGTCCACCTCGCTGGCCTTGGCCGTCGGCAGATCCACCCCGGTATCCTTGGCCGCCAGGAAGGGCGATATCATCATCAGGGTCAGCACAACCACCAGGGACACGTTGATGATCGGCACGACCGTGGTTCGGCTCTCGGTCTGGAAAGTACTCTTTCTCACCGTTATCTCCCTATCTGGTTCAGCATGGCCAGGGACTCGGCGCCGCTGGCCTTGGCGATATCAAGCACCTCGACCACGCGACCGAGAATCACGGCGTCATCGGGGGCGATGACCACGGTCTTGTCCTGGCGACCGGCCAGCTCGTCGGTCAGGCGGGCCTCCAGGGCCTCCACCGCGATGGCGCTCCCGTTGAGAAGCAAGCCCGCGGGTCTGACCTCGATCGTCAGCAGATCCTCGTCCGGCGCCTCGGTCGGCGTGACGACCGAATTCTCGGACCCGGCCGCCGCCTGGTTCACCTGGAAGCCGTTCCACATCAGGGCAGGCATGGTGATCAGGAAGACCACGATCAGGGTGGTGGTCACATCCGCCAACGGCGTGATGTTGGCCTCGTTCTGACCCTGCAGGCCGGATTTCTTGTTGCGCTTAGCCATGGTACTGTTCCTCTGCTTCCGCTCTAGCCCAGGACCGAACTCAGGGTTTCCTCAATCTCGGAGGCCGCACTGCGGGCCGGTGCGGCGGCCTTGGCCGGACGCGTTGCCGCAGCGGACTTGCGCGCCTGCATGTACTGGTGCCAGATCGTGAAGAAGGCTTCCCGCGCGTCTTCCAGATGGGCCGTGCGGGTACGGATCCGACGCACGAAGAAGTTGAACGCCACCGTGGCGATGACCGCCACGACAATACCCGCAGCCGTGGTCATCAAGGCCTCGGACACGCCCATGGCCACCACGGCGCCGCCACCACTGCCGGTGCGCGCAATGTCGGCGAAGGCCCGGATGATGCCGACGACGGTACCGAACAGCCCGAGCAGGGGCGCGATGTTGCTCATGGTGCCGAGCACGCCGAGGTTGCGCTCCATCTCCACCGTTTCCAGATCGATGGCCGTGTCCAGGCGCTGCTGCAGTTCATCGCGGCTGCGATTCATGTGCATCACGCCCTGGGCCATGACCCGCGCCACGGGATTCTTCTGCTGGTTGCAGTAGTCCAGCGCGGCCTGGGGATTGCCGTTCTTCAGGCGGGCCGACAGCTCGCCCATGAAGCGCCGGGCATCGGTGCCCGAGGTCATGAAGTACAGCACGCGTTCGATCGTGAATCCGACCGTGATGATGGAGCAGACCGCCAGCACGACCATCGTGGGTGAGGCCAGAAAAAAGTCGACCAATGACATTTCGCCGAACATGAGTGTGTCCCTTTCTTATCGCGACACCGAAGCCGCAATCGTTCCATATGCTGTGCCGCAACAGGCCTGCATTGCATATTGCCTGTCCCGCACTTTGAGATGGCCCCCATTCCCCCGATTTGCCAAGGTCTGACGGGCGTGCAGCGAAAACCGCAAGGTCCGTGCCACGGCGCAGACGGCCTCCGCATGGCGCCGCGTGGCCCATCGTTCCTGAAAAGGGAGCACTAAAAAAACCAGGGGCCGCCGGGCCCCTGGTCGTTGTTCACCCCTGAGATGTCCGGTCTAGCCGCCGGCCACCGCGGTGGTCTGGATCAGCTCCAGGCGCTCGCGGGCCATGGCACTCCACTCGGGCTTGCCGCCGGCATCGAGGATCCGCTGCCAGGCCTCCCGTGCCGCCGACCAGTCACCCTTCTCCTCGGCCATCTCGGCCAGACGCGCCAGACTCGCGATGCGGAACGGGTCGGTCGTCTCACCGTCGTCGGCCGCCGACTTGTAGGCCGCCGTCGCCAGATCCAGCCGATCGTTCTTCTCCTGGCACTCGCCCTGGCGGTACCGCACCTCGGCCACGGCCGCGTCGCCGTACTCCAGAGCGTGCTCATAGGCCTCGAATGCCTGCTGATAGTCACCCACTTCCTCCTGGTAGAGCGTGGCGATCTGCAGCCACAATCCCTGGGCATTCTCATGCTCGGGATAGTCCGACAGGAACCGCACATAGCCGCCGATCGCAGCGTGCCAGTCCTCGATCTCCTGGTAGCAGATGGCCGCGTTGTACGCCGCCAGCGGCGCGTACTCGCCGTTCGGGTAGATGTCGGTCAGGGTCTCGTAGCTCTGGGCCGCCGCCAGGAACTTTTCTTCCTTGAACAGCACCGTCGCGGTCCTGAGGTAGGCCAACTCGGCCAGGTCGTGGTCCGGATGGGTGATCGTGAAGTTGCGGAACCCGGCCAGGGCCTGATCCATGCTTTCCTGGCGATAGTAGCTCTCGGCCAGGTAGAACAAGGCGCCCGGCCCCGACTCGCTGTCCGGATAGTCCAGGGTCACCTTCTCGAACGCCCGGGCGGCGGTCTTGAAGTCACCGGCTGCGAACGCATCCTGGCCCTTGTTCCAGTAGATATCGGCCGCCAGCGGACTGTCCGGATGCCCAACCAGGTACTCCTCCATGTCCTTGCCGCTGCGATAGTAGCAGGACTGTACGCCCAGCTCGGCGTCTTCCACCCGGATGTCCTCGGGGAACGCCGCGATGAAGGCACCGAAGGCCGCGATCGCCGCGTCGTCCTGGCCCTGGTTGTAGGCACAGTTGGCCAGGCCGAAGCGCGCATCGGCCACGTGCTTGCCGGCCGGATAGCGCACCACCAGTTGTTCATACGAAGCGGCCGCGGCGGCGAACTGCCCCAGACCGAACTGCGTATCGCCGATGCGGTACAAAGCTTCCTCGGCTTCGGGCGCGGTGCCGAAGCGCTGCAGAATCTGGCGCCAGCTCTCGATGGCCTGGTCGTAGTACTGCAGTCGGTAGTAGCAGTCACCCTGGTTGGCCAGGGCCGAAGCGGCCATCGGGTCGTCCGGATGCTTGTCCAGGAAGTCGCTGAACTGCTTCAGCGCGTCCTCGTAGTTGTGCTGGTTGAAATAGATGCTGCCGACGGCCAGGCTGTTGGTCCCCTTCTCGCTCTCGGCGTTGGCCAGGGCCATCAGGAACTTCTCCTGCTCCTGCAGCGCCAGTTCGTACTCGCCGGTCCGGCTGAGACTGGCGACCAGCCCCTGCAGCGACGCGGCTGCCACGTTGCTGCGCGGATAGCCGGTCAGCACCAGACGGTACATGCCCTCGGACTGCCGGTACAAACCCTGGGCGTAGTAGGCCTCGCCAAGGTAGTAGTAGGTCCGGGCCCGCCACTCGCTGGGCGTAGGCAACAGCTTGCTGGCCAGATAGTTGTAGTTGGTCACGAGACGGTCCAGGTCGCCGGTCCGGTAGTAGGCCAACGTGGACAGGAACAGGGCGCGCTCGGCAACATCCGTGTTCACGTTCTTGTCCAGCACGTTCTGGAAGCTGCGGATCGCGTCGCGGTACTCGGCCAGTTGGAAGTGGCTGTACCCCTGCAGCACGCGCACCCGCGCGGACAACTCGTCGCCCGGAAACCGGTCGAGGAATTCGCTGGCCAGGATGATCGCCTGGCCGTAGTTCTCCTCGGCGGTGTAGGTGAAGATCACCTTGTGCAGGGCGGCGCTGGCCACGCGCGTCTCGCCAAAGCGTTTGACCACGTCGGTCCAGGCAAAGATAGCCTCGGCCCGGCGGTCGAGTTTCATGTAGCAGTCGCCGATCAGATACTGGGCGAACCCGCTGATCTCCTCGCCCGGGAAAGTGCGGGTGATCTCTTCCAGCTGGCGCACGGACTCGTCGTAGCGGCCCTCGTTGAAAGTCACGCAAGCCATCTTGTAGCGCGCGTTGGGCACGAAGCGGCTGTCCGGATACTGTTCCAGGAAGGCCCGATAGCTACGGACGGCGACCGCGTTCTGGCCCGAACGGTAGAACGCCTCGGCCACCGAGAAGGCGACGTCGTCGGCCAGCGGACTATCCGGATACTTGCGCAGCACCTGGCGGTAGCGCTGAATCGCCAGAATGTACTGGCCGGTGTCTTCGAGGCAGCGCCCGAGATAGTACAGGCCGCGATCGCTGGGAACATCGCTGAAGAAGGCGATCGCCTCGTCGTAGCGCTCGTCATGGTAGGCGAACAGGCCCAGGGCGAACTTGACCTGGGCTTTCTCGGCGTAGCCCGGGCGCCGTTCCAGCAACTCGTGATAGACGGCGCTCAGCTTCAGCCAGTTGCCCTCCACGATGTAACTCAAGCCGATTTCATACAGGCCCTCGGCCAGCAGGAAAGTGTCGTCGTACTTGTCGATCAGGCGGTCGTACTTCTTGATCGCCTCGGCAAACTGGCCCAGGTTGTAGTAGCACTCGCCCTGCCGCAGCAGCACGCTGGCCTTCAGGTAGTCGTCGGCGCCCTTGCGCTTGCCGACCTCCTTGTAGGCCGCCAGGGCGCCCGGATAATCCTCGGCCGCGAAGTAGCACTCACCCAGCATGAACTGCGCCTTGGCGGCCCGCCGGCTCTTGCCGTAGGTCTGCACATAGAGGCGATACTGCTGCATGGCGGCCGACTTGTCGGTGCCGTCGGCATAGGCCTGGCCGGCGGCGTCCCAGAGGGCCGCTTCGGTCGGGATCTGCTGTTCCGGGCTGTTCTCGGCGGCGCTTGCCACCGGCACCAGCCAACCGGCCAGCACCAGCAAGGCGCAACCGACCACCGGCAACAGGAAGGAACGGGTAACCAGCTTCGTCTTCATTATTTGTTGTCCCCCTGATAACCGGCAGCGCCGTGGGAAGAATTGTCCTTGTCATCGTCGGCGCCCAGCGAGTTTCCGCTGACCTCCACCCGGATCGGCACCCGCGTGCGGTCCGTGAAGCCCATGATCTCGACGTCGGTCGCGTAGTCCCATTCCTGGCCGAGGTCATCCACGACCGTCACCTGCACGTCATAGTGCCCACTGGACACCAGGCGGCCCTCTTCGTCCTCGCCGCCCCAGGTCACGCCGCTCGGCGGCACGCCGTTGCCGGTCAGGATCCGCACCAGGCGGCCCTGCTCGTCGGTGATCTCCAGGCGCCAGGAGTCAATCGTGCCCCGGACCGCGGTCTGGATATCGAAAGTCACGTTGCGATCCGTACCCGAGGGGCTGAACAGGGTGCGGTCGGTGCTCATCTTCACGCCGAACGGCACCCCGAAACGCAGCGTGGCGCTGACGACATTCTTGGCGCCCAGATCGGTGCTCACAAAGGCGTAGTCGAATTGCCAGTTCTCCAGGCGGAAGCCGGCGCCGGCGCTCATGTGCTCGCGCTCGGCGTCGTAACCGCCGCGCAGGACCAGATTGCGCAGGGCCGTAAACTCCATGCCCGAGCGGAAACTCGCGTCCATATACTCGGTCTGCACCAGATCGGTGTTGACCCGCAGCCGCCCCTGGAAGAAACGCAGCCCCAGACCGGCCCGCGTACTGCGCGCGAGTTTTTCCTCTTCATCGATCAGCGTGATCTTCGGCGTCACGATGTTCTGGATCGACGCGCCGAAGCTCAGCAGGCGATGGGGCCGGAACATCACGCCGACATCCAGGCCGGTGCTGCTGCCCGAGGCGCCACCGATATTCTGGGTAACGGCCTTGAGGTTCACGCCATAGGTGAAGCGGCTGCCGCCATTGGCATAGCCCAGCGAGAAGATCCCTTCCTTCTCGCTGAAGGTCTCGCCCAGATCGGCATCCCAGGTCGACCGCTCGAATTCGCCGCTGGTGGTGAAGGTGCCGTTCAACGAGAACGTGCCCCACTGCTCGGTGGGCAGGCGCAGCGCGAAGAACGAGTAGCGCGTGTCGTCGAACATGGTTGCGCCCATGGCCGTCACTTCCATCGTCCGCAGCTGGGACAGACCCGCCGGATTCCAGTAGGCCGTCGCCACGTCGTCGGCCATACCGACCACGGCGTTGCCCAGGGCCAGGCTGCGGGCGCTGGCGCCGAAGCGCAGGAACCCGCCAGGCACACCGGCGTCATCAGCAGCCAGGGTCGGCACCGCCACCGGCGCCAGCAGCAGGGCCACCGCGCCGGCCAGCAGGAACCGGTTCGAACAGAATGTGCGTTTCATGTTGTTGACTTTCCTCATTTGACCACCGCGATCTTGCGGCGCAGATCCATACCGTTGCCCGTGACGCGACAGATGTAGCCGCCGTTGGCCACTTTGCGTCCCTTGCCGTTGGTGCCGTCCCAGGGAATCTGGACGACTTCGCCGGCGGTCACGAATTGCTGTTGGCTGTGAACGACATCCCCGTACAGGTCATAGACCGTCATGGTCACGTTCCCCGAGGCCGTGGGCCGGAACATGATCATGGTCGACCCCTCGTTGGGGTTGAAAGGGTTGGGTCGGTTGGTGATGGACTTGGCCAGATCCAGGGCCTTGGCCGTGTACAGGACGACCGTGCGCACTTCCTCGAGCACGCCGCTGCTCTCTTCGGCGTAGAAGCGCAGGGTGTGCTCACCCGGCGTGGCGAACTGCGCACCGAGATCCGCCAGGCTGAAGGCGCCGGTGTAGACGTTGGCCGGCCGCGGCGGATCCTGCAGATCCACATCGTAGAAGATGGCCTGGATGCCGCCCAGATCCTCGGTCACCGCCGCCAGCGACATCTCGGTCGCCGCAGTGACGTAGAAACCGTCGCGGAAGGCCGAGGCCTCGGGCGCGAACCCCAGGCTGCTGCGCGGCGGTCCGACCACCGCCAACACCAGCCCGTCGGACATGATGTCCCCCGAGCTGGCCTGCAGCAGGATGTCCCGCGTGCCATAGGCGTCGACGGCCAGATTGGTCGTCGCCTCCCCGTTGACGTTGGCCACGAAGGTCGTGTTCAGGGTGCGCGTGGCCCCCAAACTGCCGTCACCCTCGAGCACCGTCAGGTTCACCAGGGAGCCCTGCACCGGATTGCCGGTGTCGTCGGTGGCGCGAGCCCGAATGATCACGACCTCGTTCGGCCGCAGGGGCCGGTCCAGCACCTGGCCTGGAATGTCCTCGGCCCAGAGTTCCAGGATCGCCGCCGGAGCGGGCACGACCACGACCACGTCGCTGAAGAACTGCTCGCCGGTGCTGTCACTGACCCGCAGGTAGATCGACTCGGCCCGGTCATAGGTCTGCGAATTGAAGGTGAGCTCACCGCCGAACGTCGTGCCCACGGTATCGGCCAGAATGCCGGCCGGGCTCAGATTGAAGTCCGGACGCGGCGAGTTGCCGCTGAAGGCCCGGATCGAGAAGTTGCGGTCATCGGTGGTCACCAGCTGCCCGGTCACGATATCCACGCGGCGCACGGTCATCGCGAACGGCTTGCCGGCCACCACGGTGTCCGGAATATCCACGGCGTAGCGCACACCCTCGGGCACGATGTTCAGCGGATCGCTGAAGGCCTCGCGTCCGCGATCATCACGCACACGGATAACGATCTGCTCGCTGGTGGCGTAGTGCTGGCCGCTGATCACGGCTTCGCCGCCGACCAGGGTGCCACTGGTGATACCCAGGGTATCGTGGGCCGCCTGGCGGCTGGGCAGCAGCGCGGTCATGGTGAAGTCCCCACCGGCATCGATTCGCTCGCCGGTCTCCGGATTCACCAGACGCACGGTCACGGCGAAAGTCGCCGGCGGGCCGGCCGTCACCGTGGCCGGATCCGGCAGCACGATGCGGTACTCGGCCTCGTTGACCGGGATATCGACCCGGCCGGAATTCACGGTCGCGTGAGCCGCGTCCGTGGCGAAGACCGCCACGACACCCGGATTGCCGAGCACGACCTCGACGTCACGACTGCCGTTGACGAACGGCGCGTTGTCCGCGGCCGGATCGACCAGATCCAGCTCACCGCCCGAGCTGCTCAGATGAATCGTGCCGTTGACGATGTCGGTGGCCAGGTTCCAGTACTGGTCCACCGCGCGCACCGTCAGGGTGAACGGCGACTCGGCCTGCTGGGTCAGCGGCGAGCCGGTCTTGCCGCTCCCGCTCAGTGCGCCAGGCAAGGGGGTCTCGCCCGGTGCCACGATCTGGATGCGCTTGAACCCGTCGGCCAGCATCCGGCAGGTGTTGCTGATACCGGTGATCCCGGTCGAGTCCGAGACCTCGACGAAGATCTCCTCGGAGCGGCTGTAGGCCTGGGCAATGGTGCGGATACCCGCACTGAGAATACCCTGGCTGACTTCCATGACCCCGGCGCCGGTCAACCCGGTCTGGGCACTGACGATGCGGACATTGAACAGGCGGTCCTGGGTCGTGACGCGCTCGCCGGTGTTGCTGTCCAGCAGTTCCACCACCAGCGGGAAGGTCGTCGGCGGGCCGACCACGGCCGTGTCGGGGATCGTGACGGCAAAATAGAGGCCGCCACTGTCCATGATGATAACCGAACTGAACGCCTCGCGGCCGAAATCGTCGGTCACGCGAATGATGATATCCTCGACCGTGCTGTAGCTTTCGGCGTTGATGACACTGACCCCACCGACGAGCTGGCTTTCGGCAATGCCTAGGCTGCCACTGGCGGCGCCCTGGTTGGGCAGCAACGGTGTCAGCTGGAAGCGGTTCATGGCCGTGGGCACGACGTTGCCGGTGATCGGATCGATCAGCTTGACCGTGATCTGGAAGCCGGGCACCGGTCCGGTCGAGGCGGTCGCCGGCACCGTCAGTTCATACTGGTACGGCGGATCGACCGGGATGTGACTGGACTGGGACGGCCGCGCCAGGTCATCCTCGTCGTAGGCCGTCACCGTGACGGTCCCTTCGTCGGTCAGGAAGCCGTTGAAGGTCCGGCGACCGTTGACGAAGGGCACGTAGTTCTCCTGGGGGTTGCCCGCCGTGGCGAACGAATTGTCGCTGGCCACCAGGCGCAACCGGCCCACGTTGGTCGTGTCGGCCAGGTTCCAGTACTGGTCCACGGCGCGCACGGTAACGGGAAACAGTTCGCCCGAGCGCTGGGCCAGCGGCGTGCCACTCTTGCCCGTGGCGTCGAAGGCCGGGATACCCGACTCGACCACTTCGCCCGGCGCCACGATCTGCAGACGCTTGTACCCGTCGGCAAGAATGGCAAACACGGGGCTGGAGCCGCTCAGGCCGGTCGAATCCGTCACTGTCACATAGATGTTCTCGGCCCGCGTGTAGCTCTGCTGGAAGCTGATCACGCCGTGGTCCAGACGCTGACTCGTCGTCCCGACCGTACCGGTACCGACACCGCCGAGGGCGGACATCACGGCCACGGACAGGCCGCGATCCTCGTCAACGATGGTCTGGGTGTCGACGTCCCGCAGCGATACCGCGATGGGGAAGGTCACCGGCGGCCCGACCGTGGGTGGATCGACCGCGTCCATGGTCACGATGTATTCCAGACCGTTGGGACGCATGCGAATCGTCGAACTGTAGCTGCTGCGGCCGGCCGTGTCGGTGATCCACAGGACGATGTCCTCGACCGTGTCGTAGGCCTGGCCGCTGATCGTCACCGCACCGCCGCTGAGCTGTGCGCTGGTGATCAGCAGATTGCTGCTGGCGGGTTCCAGGTTGCTGCGCAGGGCCTGGATGTTGAACCAGTTGTTGGCCGTCGGCATGGGGTTGCCGTTCTCGTCGACCAGGTTCACCGTCACGCTGAAGGTCTGGGGCGGCCCGACGTAGGCCGAATCCGGGGTCGTGATCTGGTAGGTCGCGCCCTGCTGGATCTGCACCGTGGCCTGCTGCCCCGTCAGATCGGTGCGATCCAGGGCCGAGGCCGCCAGGGTCGCAAAGCCGGTCGACGTCAGGAACACGGGCATCGTGATCTCGCCGGAGACCAGCGTCTGGCCGTTGTTCAGGGGGTTGGTCGGACTGATCGAGCCCTCGTCGCTGGCCAACCAGACGTGCTCGCTGCTGTCGTTGACCTGATTCCAGAACTGGTCCACGGCGCGGATACGGGCGTCGAATTCCAGGCTCGCGGTCTGGGGCAGCGGGGTCCCGATCTTGCCGTCGCCCTCGGGGCCGCCCGGCTGGGCCGCCTCGCCGGGCAGCAGCAGCATCAGGCGATTGAAGGTGCCCGGGTCCACCAACACGCTGCTGGTGTCGTTGATCGCCGGGGTGATCAGGTCGGCGGCCACCAGATCGTGGGTCGCCGCCGTCTTCAGGAACAGGTCGTAGTCGGCCGTGCCCGCCGGATCCAGCGGTGTGTCGTTGGCCGTGATCATCTGGAAGTAGTTGTCGCTGGTGAAATGAATCTGCGGCTGCACCGGTACCTGGTTCCACCAGGCGTCCGTCGCGATCACGCGGGCCACCACCGGGTCGCCGGCGACCAGCGGCAACGGGTCGCCCACCTTGCCCGGCGCGATGCCCGGCGTGTGGGTTTCCCCGGGCAGCAGGACGATCAGGTCGGCGTAGTCCTGGGCCAGGGCGAAGACGTTGAACGTGTTGCTGCTGTCGGTGTGGGCGTAGGTGTCCTCACGCACGAACAGGCGCACGTCGGTGCCGGTGCGGGTGATCTGGATATTGCCGCGCCAGGCCCCCTGATAGGCGCCGGTGCCGAAGCCGGCCGACATGTCCGCGGACACGGGATTCAGCACGCCGGAGCCCAGGTTCACGTACAGGGTCACGTTGTCGGTGTAGTCGGCGACATGGTTGCCGAAGATGTCGCGCGCCACGACCGTCACGTTGGGCAGCAGCGAACCGGCCAGGTGATCCGGCAGCGGATCCAGCGCGTCGGCCGGCGTCGGGTTCGTCCGGCTGTTGATGCCGATATCGAAGTGGTCGATCACGCCGGCCTTCATCGGCACGGTCGTGAACGCGAACACGCCGCTGCCGTTGTCATCCACGCGCACGGTCTGGTGGTTCGGGTCCGCCAGGGTGATCAGGGTCACGGCGAAATCACCGTTGTTGTCGCTGATCGACTGGGGATTGGCCGGCAGGACGGCCGCCCCATCGGTACTGGAGAAGTCCATCGCCAGCGGCAGCACCGGATCCACATCCATGACCGGATTCCAGTAGGCGTCGGTCGCGTAGACGCGGACGTCGAAGGGCACGCCGGCATCCTGGATCGAAGCGGTGCCGATCTTGCCGTCGTCCTCGATCGAATCGAAAATACCGGGATCCAGGGTCTCGCCCGGCGCCTCGACCACCAGGTGGGCATAGGCGTCCGGCGACACGATGATGGGGCTGGAATCGCTGGCATTGATCCCGCTGGATTCGGCCCGCAGGTACTGCAACTGGTCCGCCGACCGCAGCACCACGCGGATATCGGTCGGATTGTCGATGGTGACCACATTGCCGGGATAGTCCGGCAGTTCGAAGTAGCCCGAAGGGCAGCTCAGGGTCACGTTGCGGTTGCCGGGCGCCAGGTTGCTGTAGCGATCCACGGGCCGGATCGTGACCGGGGTGATCACATCGCCGGCCGTCACCGCGTTGGGCGTGCCCTGGTTGCCGCTGAAGTTCTCGTCGTTCAGGCCGTTGACCCAGGTCTCGCCCGGGAACGAGATCAGGATCTTCTCGGCCGGACCGGCGTTGACCTGGAAGGCCGCCGACTCGCCGACCACACCGGAGTCCACGATGATGTAGGCGCTGAACCCGCGCTTGGTCACCTGCACCAGCGCGTCCAGTTGGCCGTCCACGAAGGTGGCGTTGTTGGTCAGGATGTAGTCCGCGCTCTCGTCGGTCGTGCCGATGCGCGCGCGCAGGCTGACCGCGCCGTTGAGCGGGAAGATGTTGTTGTTCGAGTCACGCGCCTGGATGCGGATGTTGAACGGAATCGTCGTCACCTGGGGGTCCGCGGGATTCCACACACCCAGGTCGAATTCGAAGTGATCGAGGCCCTGGGGATTGATGACCACGTCACTGCGGCTGGTCGCGTTGACCGCGCCGCTGGCGGTGACCGTGACCCGCGTCGTACCGGACCGGATCAAGGTTGCGCTGAGGCTGGACTCGGGGTTGCCGCCCATCACGCCGCCCGCCGGCAGAATCACGCCGGCGTTGGGATCATCGCTGCTCCAGCTCAGATTGGGCAGAGGTGCGGGCTCGATCGGATTCCAATGCAAGTCTGTGGCATAGACAGAGATACCGACCACGTTCTGACCAGAGGTCTGGGAGCTGGGCACGCCGCTCTTGCCCGGGCTGACGCCCGGCGTGAGGCTCTCGCCCGGCAGCAGCAGCACCACTTCGCTGAGGGCGCCCGGTCGCAGAGGCGTGATCGTCGCCGAACCCGTGGCGGGGTTCGCCTGGCCCGGGTAGGTGACAGTATTGGTCGCCGTCAGTTCGTTCTCGCGAGTCACCGGATCGGTACCCCAGAACGTGACCGGCACTGTCGCCACACCAAGACTGAAATCCAAGCCACTGACACCGTACACGGGCCCGGACGGGAAGTGTCCCACGAGCGCCGTCAGGTCCACGTCGTCGCGGAAATTCAGCACGGCCACGCCGGCTGCGTCCCGGGCGATGATATCGATATTGATGGCCTGGTCCACGAACTTGTCGCCCGCCGGCACGGAAAAATCGAAATGGTCGACGTAGTTGTAACAGTTGATCTCGACCTCGGCCGGCGGCACCGAACCGTCGTCGGCATCGAATACCCGCAGGCGCACGGGCTGCCCGTCGGCCAGGAAACGCACGTTGTCGAACTGATACTCGCCGTTGGCCAGGTAGCGACTGGCCGGCAGCACCGCTGCGACATCCGGAGATTACAGCTGGGCGTGGATGAAGTTGGCCGTCACATCGGTGGATCCGTCGGCGTTGACCGCGCGCACGTTCACACTGAAGTCGGTCTCGACCGTTACCGAAGGGCGTCCCGCCACGATCTGGGGGTTGACGACGGTGATTTCCAGATAGTCGAAAGCCAGCGCGTTCGACGCCACCAACAAACCGGACACGAGGGTCACGGCCATCAGGGTTTTCTGCATGCTCTGTATACGATTCATTGCCATCCCGCTGCCTTGGGTGTGGGGTTTTGCCCTCTCCGCCTTGCATTTTGCGAGGCCGATCCTGGAGAACGTGCTCCGAAGGGGCTATTCCACGTGTTTTTTGCGTTCCAGGGCAGGAAGGGCAATCAGCATGCCCGCGCGGAGGATTTCGTGAAGTTTCGTATGGTTTCTTGTAGTGGTCGGGAGCGGTGGGCGCCACGAGTCGGCGGACCAGGGCCAGGGGCCCCGCCCGAGGCGGGGCTCCAACCCGGAAATCGAGGTTCAGCCGGATCCGGGAGTAATTCACATATTCCGCCGGTACTGCCCCCCCACCTCATACAGGGCCCCCGAAATCTGCCCCAGCGAGCAGACTTTCGCCGCCGCCAGCAGCGACTCGAAGGTGTTCCCATGCTCCACCGCCACCCGCTTCAGGTCAGCCAGGGCGGCCACCGACAGCTCGGCGTTGCGTTGCTGGAAGGCCTCCAGCGAGGCGATCGCGTACTCCTTCTCCGTGTCCGTGGACCGGATGACTTCCCGCGGAATCACCGTCGGCGAACCCTGCGGATCCAGGTAGGTATTGACGCCGATGATCGGCAGCTCACCCGTGTGCTTGCGGCCCTCATAGTACATGGACTCTTCCTGGATCCGTGTCCGCTGGTACATGCGCTCCATGGCCCCGAGCACGCCCCCGCGCTCACTGATGCTCTCGAATTCCCGGAGCACCGCCTCTTCCACCAGGTCGGTCAGCTCCTCGATGATGAACGCCCCCTGCAGGGGGTTCTCGTTGCGGGCCAGCCCCAGCTCCTTGTTGATGATCAGCTGGATGGCCATGGCCCGGCGCACCGACTCCTCGGTCGGCGTGGTGATCGCCTCGTCGTAGGCGTTGGTGTGCAGGCTGTTGCAGTTGTCCAGGATCGCGTACAAGGCCTGCAGCGTGGTCCGGATGTCGTTGAAGTCGATCTCCTGGGCGTGCAGGCTGCGCCCCGAGGTCTGGATGTGGTACTTCAGCTTCTGGCTGCGCTCGTTGGCGCCGTACTTGTTCTTCATGGCCTTGGCCCAGATGCGCCGCGCGACCCGCCCCATGACCGAGTACTCGGGATCCATGCCGTTGCTGAAGAAGAACGACAGGTTGGGCGCGAACTTGTTGATGTCCATGCCGCGCGACAGGTAGTACTCGACGAACGTGAAGCCGTTGGCCAGGGTGAAGGCCAGTTGGCTGATGGGATTGGCGCCGGCCTCGGCGATGTGGTAGCCGCTGATCGACACCGAGTAGAAGTTGCGCACACCCCAGTCGATGAAGCTCTGCTGGATGTCGCCCATCATGCGCAGGGCGAACTCCGTGGAAAAAATGCAGGTGTTCTGGGCCTGATCCTCTTTCAGGATATCCGCCTGCACGGTGCCGCGCACCGCGCACAGGGTGTCGGCCTTGATCTGCGCGTACACTTCCGGCGGCAGCACCTGGTCACCACTGACGCCGAGCAGCATCAGGCCCAGGCCGTCGTTACCCGCCGGCAGGTCGCCCTGATACCGCGGCCGCTCCCGCCCCTCGTACATGGCCGCGATCTTCCGCTCGACCTCGGCCTCCAACCCGTTGGCGCGAATGTACTTTTCGCACCCCTGATCGACCGCCGCGTTCAGGAAGAACGCCAGCATCATCGGTGCCGGACCATTGATCGTCATCGAAACCGAAGTCTTGGGGTCGACCAGATCAAAACCCGAATACAGCTTCTTGGCATCATCGACCGTGGCAATGCTCACGCCGCTGTTGCCGATCTTGCCGAAGATATCCGGCCTGCGGTCCGGATCCTCACCGTAGAGAGTGACCGAGTCGAACGCCGTTGAAAGCCGGGCCGCCGGCATGCCGGCCGACACGTAGTGGAAGCGCCGGTTCGTGCGCTCGGGCCCGCCCTCGCCGGCGAACATCCGGGTGGGATCCTCACCCTCGCGCTTGAGCGGAAACACACCCGCCGCATAGGGGAACAAACCGGGCACATTCTCGGTCAGTTGCCAGCGCAGGATGTCGCCCCAGTCCTCGTAACGGGGCAGGCTCACCTTGGGAATGCGCGAATGGCTGAGCGACTCGGTGAACAGGTCCTGCTCGATGGTCTTGTCCCGCACCTGAAACACGTACTTGTCCGCCCGGTAGCGCTCAACCAGGGCGGGCCACTGCTGCAGGAGGTGGCGGCTTTCGACGGCCAGCCGCTCTTCCAGCTCGTTGTGCACACTGACCAGATCCGCCAGGTATTCGGGTTCACCCGGCTCGTGTTTCAGGACGCCGACCACGCCGACGGCCCCCGCGGCGACAGCCGGATCAACCGCCCGCGCCCGCAAGAAACCGATTGTGCCGGCCAACTGGTAGAGCTGCCGCGCCAGCGTGCACTGTTCGGCCACGAAGTCGTCATAGCGTCGACTGGCGTCCACGATCTCGGACAGATAGCGCACGCGCTCCGGCGGAATCACATAGGCCCGCTGCTCCATGCCCGGCGTCAGTTCCCACTGGGAACTCAGCTGCCCGTCGGTGACCGCAGCGACCTTGGTCATGATCGCCTGATAGAGCCGGTTCATGCCCGGATCATTGAACTGGGAGGCCACCGTGCCGTACACGGGCAGCATCTCGTCGGCCTCGTCGAATCGATTGTGATTGCGGCGGTACTGCTTGCGCACGTCCCGCAGGGCGTCCAGGCTGCCCCGGTGATCGAACTTGTTGATGGCGATCAGGTCGGCGAAGTCGAGCATGTCGATCTTCTCGAGTTGGGTCGCCGCGCCGTACTCGGCCGTCATCACGTAGAGGGTCGTGTCCGAGTGCTCGGTGATCTCGGTGTCGCTCTGGCCGATGCCGCTGGTTTCGACGATGATCAGGTCGAAACCCGCCGCCTTGCAGATGTCGATGCTGTGCCGCACGTACTTGGACAAAGCCAGATTCGACTGCCGCGTGGCCAGCGAGCGCATGTACACCCGCGGGTGGTCGATGGCGTTCATACGGATCCGGTCGCCCAGCAGCGCCCCGCCGCTGCGCCGCCGTGAAGGATCGACCGAAACGATGGCGATGGTCTTGTCGTCGAAATCGGCCAGGAAGCGCCGCACCAACTCGTCCACCAGGGACGACTTGCCCGCCCCGCCGGTACCGGTGATCCCCAGCACCGGAATCGTCTTGCCCCGGGGCGCCACGCCCACGGCGGCCATCAATTCGTCTTCCTGCTCGGGATAGTTCTCCGCCAGCGAGATCAACCGGCCGACCGCCCGCGGATCCCGTTCGTGCAACCCCTTCAGGTAGGGTGCCACGTGGTCCCTGGTCGGCACCTCGCCCACGGCGAAATCACACTGTCGGAGCACCTCGTTGATCATCCCCTGCAGACCCATTTTCCGCCCGTCATCCGGCGAAAAGATGCGGGCGATCCCGTAGTCCTGCAGTTCGGCGATCTCCGCCGGCAGGATGGTGCCGCCGCCCCCGGCAAAAATCCTGATCTTCACGCCCGCCTCGCGCACCAGGTCGTGCATGTACTTCAGGTACTCCACATGACCGCCCTGATAGCTGGTGATGGCGATGCCCTGGGCGTCTTCCTGGATCGCGCAGTCGACGATTTCCTGCACCGAGCGGTTGTGCCCCAGATGGATGACCTCCGCCCCGCTGGCCTGCAGGATGCGGCGCATGATATTGATCGCCGCGTCGTGGCCGTCGAACAGCGAAGCCGCCGTCACGATGCGGACGTGGTTCTCGGGGCGATAGGGCTCGATCTCGGCGGCAGCGGCAGGATGCTCGGACATGGTCACCTCTCGGTCCGGCCGGGGCCGGACAGGCAGAAATTGGGATTGCCGGGAACCTACCAAATTTAACACAGGCACCCGTCGGGGGGAAATTCTGTTCGTCCGTGGTTGTCGCCGGCGCCCTGATGGGACATATTCGGCCAAAGAAGCCAAACCGTGCCCCGAACCCGGAGTCTCACCGTGCCCGACTGGAAAATGCTGCAAGCCACCTGGTCCCTGCGCCTGTTCGCCCTGACCCGGATCCCCCTGATCGCCATTGTGCGGCCGCGCCTGCTGGCCGCCGACGCCGAGCGGTGCGTAGTCCGGCTGCCGCTGACCTGGCTGACCCGCAACCACCTGCGTTCCATGTATTTCGGGGCTCTCAGCATCGGCGCCGACGTGGCGGGCGGGTTGATTGTCATGAACCTGATCCGCGCCCGGCGGTCCCGGGTGGCTTTCCTGTTCAAGGATTTTCAGGCTGAATTCCACAAACGGGCCGAAGGCGCCGTCGTCTTCACCTGCCTTGACGGACGCCTGCTGTCCGCACTTCTGGAGCGGGCTGAGATGAGCGGTGAACGGGAGGAGAACACCGTCACGGTGACCGCCACGGTGCCGGATAAGCTCGGCGACGAACCGGTCGCCACCTTCCGCCTGACCATCAGCATGAAGAAAAGAGGCTAGCGGCGGGTCTCAGCCGCTCTGGCGCACCGCATGCATGAACTTCTGCAGCCGGTCTTCGTCCAGCATGTCATCCTTGCGCACGCCGCTGCACACGTCGACCCCGAAGGGCTTGACCGTGGCGATGGCCTCGCCAACGTTCTCGGGTGTCAGGCCGCCGGCCAGAAACACCGGCACCAGAACTTCCTGCACAATCGCCGCGTCCAGTGACCAGTCGTGGGTACGCCCGGTGCCGCCGAGTTGGCGCGCCGGCCCTTCGGTGCTCCCCGAATCCAGCAACAGCCCGTCGACCAGCGGTGCGTACATCCGGGCTTCATCCACGGCCGAACTGTCGGCCACATGGACGACGTGTACGAGCGTGACCCCCGGCAGGGCTTCGCGCAGTTCGCGCAGCACCGGTTCGGCCAACGGCTGGCAAAGCTGCAGGGCACCTGGCTTGAGCCGCTGGTACTGGGCCAGCAGGCCAGGCAATTCCGTCAGGCTGGTCAACACCTCGGACCACACCGGATACGGCGTCGCCTGCACCAGCTCGGCAATGGTGTCCTCCGAAATCACCCCCGGCCCACTCGGCATGTGGGAGACGAACCCCACCGCAGCGGCCCCATAACTGATTGCCAACTCGAGTTCGCGCCTATTCGTGATGCAACATACCTTGGTCCGTACCATCAGATTCCCACCTTGATATAAAGCCGCCACCAATCCTCCTGCGCCCGCGCAGCCGGGATCGGCACCGCCAGATAAGCACCCATGTCCGCCTCTTCGTGGTTCCACTCGCCCGTCAACTCCCACAGCAGGGGCGAGTCCGGTCCCGCCGCGGCGTCGGCCGGAATACCGCGCGGCGTCCGGGCCACGGTCAGAGCCAGGGAACGCCGTTCGCCGGTACCCGGAGTATGACCGGGAATCCCCCAGGTGGCAAGGCGCCCGAGCAGTTCGAACTGGCAGCCGAATCGGGCGGGGCGCAGCCTGACCAGACCCGAGATCGCCTCACCCGAACCACCGAGCGGATTCCCCAGCAGGGTCTGTTCCTGGGAATATCCTTCGTCGTACCCTCCGTTCGTGTACCAAAGGATCTTGTCGTGCCACAGTTCCGCGTACTCGAAGCCCAGATCCCAGCGCGGGCTGACCAGTTCCAGACCGGCCACACTTGCCGGCGCTGATATCTCGGGAAACACGCCGCCCGGCCCCGAAGGCAGGAAGTCCTCACCACCATAATCCCAGTACAGCCGACCTGCCCGTGAAGGCAGCAGAGGCCAGGGCGCCTCCCGCCAGCGGAACTCGAATTGCACCGCGAAGATCCGATCGGTGATCGGACCGCTTTCCCCTTCCCGCCAGGTGGCGCCGATCAAAGGGAAGTTGATCTGCAGCAAGTCCGGCCAGAGAGTGCCTTCACGCGCCGTGGCCATCACCGAGTGGGTGACCGTGGTGCGGAACCAGGAGGTGATGTTCCACCCGACCAACCACTGGAAGAACCAGGGGTTGGCCTCCTTCGCGTAGCTGCCGAACTCATCGTTGTACCGCACCGTCCGCCGCGACAGCGAGCCCACCCGCAACAGGGTCTCGTCCGGCGCCAAGTGGGTCATGATCCCGTTCCAGACGAACTTGTGCGTACGCCGGACCGTCAGTGCCGGAAACGGCCGCCCCTGGTAGTCGAGGTTCAGGTCGCCGGTCACCCCGGGGCCGGTCCGCCGCTGGTCCCAACCCGCGCTCAGGGCCCAGTTGCCGAGCTGCAGACCGACCAGGGCGCGGGTGAACTGGTCACGCCAGTCACCGTCAGCGAGGCGCAGATCCCGCACATCGGCCCGCCCTGTCGCCCGGGGCCATTCGGGCCAGGTCAGGGGACTGTCGGACCCGCCGAGTTCGTCGCCGGTCAACCCTCCCTGAACCACCCGGCCACCCAAACGGTAGTTGACCGCTGCCCAGAACTGCCCGGCAGTGAACTCAACCGCCGGCTCAAAGTACAAGCTGCTGCCGGCAGTGAACCCCAGACCGCCCTCGAAGGGGATCGGGTCGCCAAGCTCCGAGTAGCCCGCCACGACCCGGCCGCTGAACCGCAGATGCGGTGGATGAACCTTGCACGGACAGCCATGCCAGGCCACGCCGCCTCCCCCGCGCCTGTACCGATCCTGCAGCCACTCCAGACGAGCGTACTCGGTATCATCAGCCAGGGCAGCAGCCTGGCCGGACAGCGCCCGCGCCTGCACGCTGGTCAGCAAGTCCGCCAACTCGGTCCCGGTCACCGGTCGATACACGGGTGGGAAGAAACCGCCTTCGAGGGCCAGACGCCCCACGCTGGACCAGGGCACCAGACGGGCGTCAGCCGCCACGTGGCCGAACTGGGCAGACGAAACCCCCGGCAACCAGATGGTCCCGAGGGTTATCAGCAGGCAGGCGATTTTCAGCAGGCGCCGACGAGTTTGGCCGCCACCCCGCCAAAGATCACCAACGGCAGGAACAGCAGCGCGACGCCCACCGGAATCAGGGCCATGAATACCGAGCCGAAAATCAGCAGCAGCGGCAAGACGATCACCAGTCCCAGCAGCCCCTTGGTCAGGAAGAAGGCCAGCTTGATTGGCAGCAGCACCACTGCGAACACAAACTTCAACAGGACCATACCGACACTCAAGACGACCATCAGGATGGACAACAGGATGATGGCTTCCAGCAACATGGCATATCCTCCGACTGGACTGGGGCAGGGTCACCGGGCTCTCCACGAAGAACCGTCTCTCAAATACGCCCGTTTGCGCAGTAAGTTGCACAAGAACGACTCGCGGCAAGGTACCCGCAGACCGGCTGCTTATTCGGTGGTTCCCACTGCCTTCGATCCTGTCCAAGACGCCCAGCTACCTCCGTGATCCGAACCTGGCGACATCCTTATCGCGTTCGTCCTGATATCGCTATCACTAAACAGCAAATTCTACTAGATTTAATGCGGGTTTATGTGCTATCATAAAGAAACATAGCTGCTTCATTGGCGACAACCCCCGAGGAATGGCGAAGCTCGCGCACTTCAATTCTCATCTCTCGGGTAGACCGTGAAGCAGCTATATTCTTTTTCTCCCGGCTGATAATACACCCACCCCCGCGATCAGTCAATCACACCTTGGGTGAGCGCCGACTCCCGGCAGGAGAAAAGGGCGGCTCCCACCGGAACCGCCCCAGTCCAACCGAAACTACTTCTCGAAAATCGACATGTCGACCTTCGGATTGACGTGAAACGCCTCGACCGTACCGGCGCCGAACGGTTCGTCGTCGTAGGTGATGCGCACCTTTTGGGGCGTCACCATGCCGTCGGCCTCCATGTACTCGTCGACGTACATCTTCTGGATCGCCGGCGCTCCGCTGCCCGGGTTCTGCCCCGGCTGCTGCACCATGACCACCTGGTTGCTCTCGGCGTCCAGGAACAGGATCCGGTAGTCATCGCCCACACCGGTCACGTAGACAGGGTTGCACGGCCGGCCCTCGACTTCGCGCGGCTCGAGCGCCTGGCAGGTGAACTCATCCAGATTGCGCAGGATGCCCATGGTGTCGGTCTTCAACTCTTCCTTGGCCGCCGCCAGGTCGGCGGCCTCCATGTCCTTGTTGCCCATGGGTGACTCGACCCAGCCCTTGTCCCCGGCGACCACACTCTTCATGTTGCCGAACGGCGTCTTCTGAACCGTGTGGATCATATCCGGATAGACCACCGTCTTGATGATCGTGAAAGTCAGGTCCATACCCTGAATCGTGGCGTCCAGCACCAGGGTCTGGTCATACGACTTCATGCCCTGCAGCGTCTTCACGCCACCGGCCGCCTCGGCCGCGGCCATCATCATGGAGCGGCCCTTCTCCAGGCTGATCGGCGTGGCCATGGGGATATCCAGCTTCGCCTCGGGGATCGTGATATCCACCATGGTCACCGGACCAAAGCTGCTGAAGTCGCCGTCGAAATCCTCATAGTTGCCCACGGCCAGGATCGTCATATCGTCCGGCCGCCACACGGCCTGGGTCGCGGCCAGGACATCGGCCTTCGTCATGTTCTTGACGTCCTCCTGGTAGGTCTGCAGGAAGTCGGCCGGATAGCCGTAGCGCTCGTACATCACGGCACGATCAAGAATCTTCCGCTTGGTGTCGAAACTGAAGACCTCGGAATTCAGGATCGCGTCCTTGGCCTGGGCCAGCTCCGCGTCCGTCACCTCGCTGGTGATCATCCGCTGAATCTCGTCCAGCACCGCGGTGGTGGCCTTCTCGCTGGTTTCACTCTTGGTCATGGTGAAGGCCGCGAACAGACCCGGATTGCGGAAGCCCGTGCCGGGCGTGCTGCCCACACTGTAGGCCAGCCCCTGGCGGCTGCGCACCTCGTTGAACAGGCGCGAGGCGAACCCGCCGCCGAGAATGCGGTTGGCCACCTGCACGCCGGCGTAGTTCGGATCATCGGCCCGGATACCCTTGTGGCCCATGAAGACCGTCGTCTGGGTCAGGTCGTCCTTGTCCACCACGTTGACCGTGCGCGGGTACTCGGGGATTTCCGGATCCGCCGGCAACGGCTTGGTCGCCTTGGCCCACCCGGCAAAAACCGTTTCGATGCTTCTGACCATTTCCGCACTGTCAAAATCACCGATCACCACGAGGTACATCCGGTCCGGATGGAACCAGTCGTTGTGGAAATCGATCATGTCCTGGCGGGAGACCGCGGCAATGGTGTCGTATTCCGGATGCCGGGCCATGGGGTGGTCCGGCCCGAAGACCGCCTTCATGGCCTCGCGCCGGGCGATCGTCTGGGGATCGTCGTTACGCCGGCTGATGCCTGCCTTCTGCTCTTCCTTGGCCAGCTTGATCTTGTCCTCGGGGAAGGCCGGATTGCGCAGGATATCGGCCAGCAGTTCCAGGCCCAGATCCGTATCTTCCTTCAGGACCGACAGGTAGGCACCGCCCTCGGCGGCGCCGATCCAGGTCTCGACGGACATGCCGCGGGCCTCGACCAGGGCGTCGATGTCGTCGCCGCTGCGACTTGCGGTGCCGCCGGTGCGCATGACCGTGCCGGTCATGCTCGCCAGACCGACTTTGTCCGCCGGCTCGTAGAAGCTGCCCACATCGATCGTCGCGCTCAGGCCGATCAGGGGAAATTCATGGTCTTCGGCCAGAAACAGGATCATGCCGTTGTCCAGCTCGACCCGGTCATAGGCTGGCATCTTGATTTCATTCAGTTCGGGGATATTGATCTTTTCCCAGGGCTTCTTGGCCAGGGCGGCGGGCGCAACCGCCACCGTGGCGACCAGGAGCACCAGGAGCAGAAGACCCGCTTTCCGGTTCATGCGCTGCATGGTTGTATCCTTTCCTGCCCCGCACACCAGGCGGGGCCGAGGGTCTCCCTAGGAGTCCTGCTCAGTGGTTTTGATGATGCCGACGGTACGATTCGTGGCAACGAAGATCTCGCCGGCGACGCGCTTCACGTCGTCCAGGGTGACCGCTTCGATGCGTTGCACCTCGTTGAACAGCTCCCGCCAGTCGCCATGGTACGTCTGATACCAGGCCAACTGGCTGGCCATGCCGCTGTTGCCCTGCAGGCCGCGGATGTAGTTGGCCCGGGTCCTCTGCTTGACGCCGGCCAGCTCGTCGGCGGTGATGCCGTCGGCTACGATCTTGTCGATCTCAGCGTAGACCGCGCTCTCCAGATCCGCGCCGGTCTTGCCCTTGACGGGGATACCGAATGCCAACAGTCCGGTCTGATACTTCTGGCCCGGAAACCCCGGGAAGGTCATGGCCTGGACGGCAATCTGCTGTTCCTTGACCAGACTCGTATACAGGCGGCTCGTGCGGCCCTGGCCCAGCACATCGGCGATGACCTGATAGACCGGCCAGTCCGGGTGACGCACGTTCTCGATATGATAGCCGGTCACGAACACGGGCTGCGACGGATCATCCAGAATGATGCGCTTCTCGCCCAACTGCGCCGGCTCAAGGGTCTCGACCGGCTCGGGGTGCCCGGCCGGGATCGCGCTGAAGTACTTCTTGGCATACTTCTTCACCTGCCCGAAGTCCACATCGCCGGCCAGAGCGACCACGATGTTCGAACCGACGTAGTTCTCGTCGAAATACTTCTGGCAGTCGGCGCGGCTGATGTTCTGCAGATCGGACATATAGCCGATGGTCGAGTGGTGATAACCGTTGGCCATGAACATCAGGTTCTGGAACTGCTCGATCATGCGGCCGATCGGGTTGTTGTCCGTTCGCATGCGGCGTTCCTCGGTGACCGGTCCGTCCTTCTCGGTGTAGAACTCGCGCAGCACCGGATGAGCCATGCGCGAACCCTCGAGGTAGGCCCACAACTCCAGGCGATTGCTCGGGAAGTTGTAAAGGTACACGGTGACATCACTGTTGGTGTAGGCGTTAAGGCCCTTGCCGCCGTTGTTCTCGACGATCTGGCCGAACTCGTTGGTGACGACAAACTCGCGGGCCGCGTCCTTGGCCGCGGTGAAGGCCGCCTCGAGGTCCTTCAGGCGGGCCGGGTCAGCCCGATCGCCCTTGCGCCGCTCGACCTTGAGTGCCGCAAAAGCCGCGTCTTCGGCGGCGATGGCTTTCTTTTCCTTCTTGTAGTCACTGGTGCCGATCTCGGGCGTACCCTTGAAGGCCATGTGCTCCAGGATGTGCGACAGGCCGGTGATGCCCCGCACCTCGTTGGCACTGCCCACGTTGACGAAGGTCCGGAACGAGAACACCGGCACGTCGTGATTCTCCAGGACGATGAAGTGCACCCCGTTGTCGAGGGTGAACTCCTGAATCTGGCCCTCCAGATCGAGATAGGTCTGGGCGCCGGCAGCTCCGGCGACCAGCAGCACTACGGCTGTCAGCACCAGGCTCAGGGAGCGAAATTTCGCGGGCATGGAAGCCTCCACAAGTTTGGCCCTTTTCCTGCGGCAGGATCAGTACAGACAAAACAAGCCCTACCAATGGCGCCAACCATCAGCCAAGCAACATCATAGATTTACACACACCATTGGAACAACGGACCTGCAGTGTGAGGGTGGGAATCCGGATCGCAGGCTATCATTCCCCCTCGGCGGTGTCAATACGCTCAGACGCCCCCCGGGTTGCACGGAACTTCCAGGTTGTGCCTCGGAAATTGTTGCCCGCCAGCCAAGCCGTCAAACCGGCACCGTTTCGCGAAACAAATTCACGTTTCAGCCTTCATCTTCCGCCACAGAGTGCAAATACCAGACGAAAAGTCAAGCGCAGGAGACCGGTTCGGCACGGCTCCGGCACAGGCACAATTTCCGAGGCACAACCAACAGTTCACCGGGAGAGGTGCCCGGAGCCGGAGAGAAAGAACCGGTGAGGCCACTCCCGGGCGCGCGTGATCCCAATCCGCGGCGACGCGCCCCAGGACACCCGCCGGCCGGACAATTCCAGAACCAGCGCTCGCGCCGGTTCCTCGCCAGCCGCGAATGTCACCGGCACGTGATTCCAGGCCCGATCGATCCCCAGCGCCTGGCAGAGCTTGCCGGGCCCGGTGCACAGGTCCCGGGGACGAAAACCGCAGGGGGCCAGACCACGGCGCTCGGCCATGGTCATCTCGCCCGACACCGGTTCAAGCGCGCGGATGAGCACAGCGCCCGCCACGTCCTCGGCTTCGGTCACGAAGTTCAGGCAATGATGCATGCCGTAGATCAGGTAGACGTAGGCCACGCCCGGCGGCCCGAACATGATCTCGCTGCGTGGAGTCCGCCCGCCGGCCGCGTGACTGGCCGGATCATCCTGTCCGCCGTAGGCTTCGGTCTCGACGATACGGCCGGCGGTCCACTGTCCGTCCGGGCCGCTGGCGTGCAACACGGCGCCCAACAAGTCACGGGCCACCTCCACGGTGGCCCGCCCAAAGAAACTGCCCGGCGAAACGGCCATGTCAGTTCGTCAGTTCCTTGTGCCGCAGCACCCAGATCCCGAGCGCCGTCGCCACCAGCATCACGACCAACAAAACAACGACCGACTGCAGCTTCGGCACAGGCTCACGCTGCAGGGCCTGGGACAGCAGGGCATTCAGAATACCCGGCAGGTCATCCGGTTGGGTGGCCGGCTGCTCGATCAGGTTTTGCAGATGGAAGCGCAGGCTGAGTTCCTGGACCCGGGCCGGGATATCCGTAACCAGGCTCTCCCAGCCGAAGGTGAACAGCAGGGCGGGCAGCACAGGCTTGCGAAACACGGTGCCCATCATGGCAAAGAGGGTTGCGTAGACAAAGCCCCCCACCGCGATGATCATGAAGGTCTGCAGGTACAACTTCAGGAAGTCCCAGGAGATCACGCCGGGCCCCTCGCTGACCATGATGACGAAGCACAACACCAGGGATCCGGACATGATCGTGGTCGCCACCACCTGGGAAGCCAGCAGACGGCCCAGATAGATAGCCCGGCGGCGAATCGGGCGGGTCCAGGTGAAGACGATCGTGCCGTCGTCGATCTGCTCACCGATGGCCGGGATCCCCACGGCCATGGCCACGATGGGGATCAGGAAGGGAATGAACACACTGTACGTCAGGCTGCTCAGTTGCATCTGGGCCGTCAGGCCCTTGTCGGTGAACCAGATCCTGATCGCCAGCACCACCAGCACCGGCAGCAGGTTGATGGCCGCCAGGCTGAACAGACGCCGGCGGCGGAACATTTCCCGCACACTGAACCAGGCCAGCCAGAGAATGGCCCGGCCGCTGGGCAGAGTGACCGGAGCACCCGCCGGGGTGCTGGTCGTGGTCGCTTCGGTCATGTCGGGCGCTCCGTCAGGTACTGGAAGACGGCCTCCAGGCTGTCATCCAACGTGAGAATCTCGTCCACGGTCAGGTCGTTCTCCAGAATCCACGAGGGCAGCGCGCGGTAGAAGCCCAGGGCGTGGTCGGTGCGCACGATGACCCGCCCTTCCGCTTCGATTTCAACACCCACGACATGTTCCTGACCCACCAGGAATCCGGCCAGCCGGCGCACGTCGTCCGAGACCAGGGCCACGGTCGTCGGGTGTTCGGGCATCTTGTCGCGGATCTCGGTGATGCCGCCTTCGGCCAGCGCCCTGCCCCGATCGATCAGGATGATCTGGCTGGTCATGGACTCGACCTCGGGCAGGATGTGGCTGGAGACCAATACCGTGCGCCCGGCCTGCCCCAGTTCCTGCACCAGATCGATGCTCTGTTTGCGGCTGACCGGATCCATACCGTTGAGCGGTTCGTCCAGGAAAATGACATCCGGATCGTGGGCCAGGGCCTGGGCCAACTTGATCTTCTGGCGCATGCCCTTGGAGTAGCCGCCCAGGCGGCGGCCGGCCGCGGCGGTCAGTTCGAACCGTTCCAGCCAGTAGTCGACGCGGCGATCGACATCGGCTTTTTCCAGGTCCATCAGGCGCAGCATCAGCGACAGGAACTCGCGGCCGGTCATCCAACCGGGCAAGGCATCGCTTTCGGGGCAGAAGCCGACCCGCCGGTACCAGCCCACATCTTCGCGCAGGCGGCGGCCGAAGACCCGCACCGTGCCGTGGCTCGGTTCGATCATCCCGGCCAGCATCTTGAACAGCGTCGACTTGCCCGCGCCGTTGGCGCCGAGCAGGCCGACCACGCCCGTGCCCACGCTCAGGCTGCAGTTGTTGACGGCGATGACCTCGCCGAACCATTTGCCCACGCGATCGGCCGAGATCCGCGCCGCTTCGTTGCCCACGCCGGCGCCGGTCATGAGACCACCTCCACCGGACGGATCTGGCGACGCAGGATCCAGATCGCACCCGCAGTCCACAGCAACAACGTTGCCAGGCTGACCCACGGATCGACTTCCAGCCGGGCCGGTGTCGAGAACAACAACGAACCGGCATTGTGGTACTGCCCGAGGAAATTCGCGACCTGGACCGAATTCTCACCCAGGCCCTCGGCAATGGCTCCGATCGTCTCGGTGCCCATGACCATGATCGCCCACCACACCATGACGAAAATCGAGCGTTTGCCCAGCGACGAGAAGGCCAGCAGGACCAGACTGATGCTCGCGCCGGCCAGCAGGCAGTAGGCCGTGGCCCGGAGCGGGGTCAACAACAGCAGATCCAGGCCGGTGGCCTCGGGCGCGATCAGGTAGGCGAAAACACACAGGGCGTAGACCGGAAACAGCGTCACCATGAAGTAGAAGAACATGATGATCGCCGACTTGCCGCCGATGTACGCTTTCAGCCCCAGGGGACGTGAAAAGTAGAGAGAAAGGCCGTTGTCCCGCCGGTCGGTGGCCACCAGACCGGCCCCGACGATGGCCAGCAGGACGAAGACGAAGAAACGCTGCCCTTCCATGAAGGCCAGAAAACCGCCGGGATCGATGCTGGCCCAGCCACCACCCAGCAGATCGGCCAGGTTGCCGGCCTTGAGTTTCAGATAGATCGTCACAGCCTTGACGATAGCGGGCACCCAGGCCGCCAGCAGCAGCACCAGCAGCCAGCGCTTCTTCAGCGGCTCGGTGATGCCGCGTTTGGCGATAATCCACCAGGCCGGCCTAGCCTGCCGGGGTGAGGGCTCCCAATGGGTATAGCCCCGGTCATAGACGGGCATCGGTCACGCCTCCACCATGCGATAGAATTCTTCGGCCAGGGTGACCGGGCGGCGGCGCACCCGGCGCAGGGCGTAGTCGCTGGCCGCGGCCACGCCCAGAATCGCTTTGACACCGGCGGCGGTATCGTAGCCGCCGCCGGTCGTCCCGCCAACCACCTGGGCCAGATCCAGGGTCACCAGCATCAGGCGCTTGTCGTCAACCACCGTGGCGCCCAGGGCCGCCAATCCCGCCCGGAAGGCCGGATCGTCACCAAAACCCTCGACCTCAAAAACCTGACGAGGCTCACGGCTGCCGGCAGCCACCTGCTCCTGAGCCAGCAGTTTCCCGTTGCGCAGCACCAGAATCTCCTGGCAGACCGATTCCACGTCAGCCAGCAGATGAGTCGACAGGATCACGCCCAGCCCCTTGTTGCGGGCCAGGTCGCGGATGAGTTCGAGGATCGAGACCCGCCCCCGGGGATCCAGGCCGCTGGTGGGCTCGTCCAGAAAGATCCACTCCGGATCATGAACCAGCGCCTGCGCCAGCTTCAGCCGCTGCTTCATGCCCTGGCTGTACTTGTCACAGGGGCGATAGCGCTCGTCCCCCAGCCCCACGTAGTGCAGCACCTCGTGGGCGCGCTGCATGGCGTCCCGTCCGGGCATGCCCGACAGTTCGCCCATGTACGCAACCAGACCCACGCCACTCAGGTTGGGGATGATGCCGCCGGTCTCCGGCATCCAGCCCAGGCCCGCCCGGGCAGTCCGGGCCTGACGGGCCATGTCCCAGCCCAACACCTTGACCTGATCGCCTTTGAGCGGCACCTGGCCCAACAGGCACCGCAGCAGGGTCGTCTTACCTGAACCGTTGGGACCCAGTAGACCCACGGCACCCTTGTCCAGCCGAAACCCGACGCCCTTGAGCACCGGTTCGGTGCGGTAGGCGAAGTCCAGTTGGGACACCTCGATACCGAATTCGGTGCCGGTCTTGCTGCGGTTGACTTTGATATCGGACCCTTCCATTTTGAGAGGACGTCATAACGGTTCCGGCTCCTGATTGTTTCAGCCGCCTCCGGTTTTGGGAAGAAAATTTTCCCCGGCGCGGCTCGACCCGGGGCTGATCTGTCAGTCCCTTTCCGCCTTGTCAGCCCCAGAGCATTGGAGGATGAGATGCCTCGCGCGCAATCCCGCCACTGGATCCAGACCGCCGAATCAGTCACCGCCGGCCACGCCGACAAGATCTGCGATCTCATCGCCGACGCCATTCTCGACGCCGTCCTCAGCGAGGACCGCTACGCCCGGGTGTCCTGCGAGGTGATGGCCACGACCGGCATGGTCATCGTCACCGGCCAGATCACCACCAAGTGCTACCTCGATATTTCCAGCGTCGTGCGCCGCACCCTGAGCGACGTGGGCTACAACGACCCGACCACGGGCTTCGACCACCAGAGCTGCGCCGTGCTGGTCATGCTCGAAGAGCAATCCGGCGACGTGGCCCTCGGCGTGGACCGCAAAGGGGCCGGCGACCAGGGCGTCTGTGTCGGTTACGCCACCAGTGAGGGGCGCCACCTGCCGATCGACACCCACTACATGCCCGTCCCCGCCTTCCTGGCCAACCGGCTGGCCGAGAAGCTTGCCGCTGTCCGCACCGCCGGCAAGCTGCCCGACCTCTATCCGGACGGCAAGGTGCAGGTTTCGGTTCGGTACAAAAACGAAAAACCCGAAGCGCTGACGGCCGTCGTGGTCTCGGCCCACCATCACGCCGACGCCGATCTGGCCAAGCTGCGGCGGGACCTGAAACGCCTGGTGATCAAGCCCGTGCTCGGTGACGTTGGTCTGCTGGACCAGGAAACGGCGGTCCTGATCAACCCGGTGGGCGCCTTCAGCGAGGGCGGCCCCCGCGCCGACGCCGGACTGACCGGCCGCAAACAGACCGTCGACTGCTACGGGCCCGCCTGCGGCCACGGCGGCTCGGCCTTCAGCGGCAAGGACCCCACCAAGCCGGATCGCAGCGGCAGCTACGGCGCCCGCTGGGCCGCCAAGAATGTTGTCGCCGCAGGCCTGGCCCGACGCTGCGCCGTCGAGGTCGCCTACGTCATCGGCATGTCCGAGCCCCTGTCCGTGACGGTTGATACCTTCGGCACCGGCAAACTGGGCGACGACCGCCTGCAGGAGATTCTCTGCCGGGAGTTCGATTTCTCACCGGCCGGCATTATAGAGAGCCTGGATTTGCGGCGCCCGATCTACCGTGGGACTGCGGTCTACGGACACTTTGGCCGTCCGGACCCCGCCTTCAGCTGGGAAGCGCTGGACAAGGTCGCCGACCTGAAGCAATACCTGCCGCGGCCTGCCCGGCGCGCCAAGGGAGGCAAATGATGCCCAGCGACAAGAAGCAGAAAAGCCCCGGCTTCGCCACCCTCTGCATCCACGGCAAGAAGCATCTGGACAAGCACGAGGGTGAGCGTCCGATTCGCGCCGTGAGCACGCCGATCTTCCAGAGCTCGACCTTCGCGTTCGAGAACGCCGAGCACGGCGCGGCCGTCTTCCGGGGCGAGGATGCCAGCTATGTCTACACGCGGCTGGGCAATCCCACCCAGACGGCCCTGGAAACCGAGATGGCGTACCTGGAGAACGGCGAGGCCGCCCTGGCCCTGGCCAGCGGCATGGCCGCCGCCACGACCGCGGTGCTGAACTGCTGTCAGGCGGGCGACCACATCGTGGCCGGCGATACGCTGTACGGCGGCACGCATCAGCTGTTCACCCAGACCCTGCCGCGCCTGGGCATCGACGTGACCGAGGTGCCGGCCGACGACCCGCAGAACTTCGCCGCGGCGATCAAGAAGAACACGAAGCTGGTCTA
>JAJRWA010000149.1 GCA_024277025.1 Candidatus Krumholzibacteriota bacterium
ACTTGATGCGCGGGTCGAGCCACGCATACAGCACATCGACGGTCAGGTTCGCCACCACGAGCAGCACCGCGTAGACCAGCGTGGCGCCGCTGATCAGCGAGTAGTCGCGGTCGCCGATGCTGGTGATGAAATGCTTGCCCATGCCCGGAATGCCGAACACGTATTCGGTCACGAAGGAGCCGGTCACCACCGCGGCCGTCAGCGGGCCGAGGATCGTCACCACCGGGATCAGGCTGTTGCGCAGGGCGTGGCGCACGATCATGGTGCGGCCGGGCAGCCCCTTGGCCCGCGCGGTGCGGATGTAGTCCTCGCGGATGACCTGCAGCAGGCTGGCGCGCGTCAGCCGCGCGATGCTGGCCGTGAGCGCGAAGCCCAACGTAAAGACCGGCAATACCGCGTGCATAAAGAAGTCTTTGGTCGGCATGGGGATGAAGCCGAGAAAGAAGGGCGGCTTTGCGCCCCACGTGGAGACCGGGAACCAGCCCAGTTCCAGCGCAAAAATCCAGATCAACAGCGGGCCCAGAACCAGGCTGGGCACGGAAAGGCCCACCACCGCGATAAAGCTGGCCGAATAATCGATCGGACTGTTTTGGCGCAAGGCCGCGAAAGTGCCGAGCGGAATGCCGGTCAGCAGCCCGAACATGATCGCCATCAGGCCCAGTTGCAGGGAAATGGGAAACGATTCGCCGATGATCTGGTTGACGGTGCGGCCCCGCTGGCGCATGGCCATGCCCAGGTCGCCGCGAATCACGCCCCTGGAAACGCCCAGTTCGTAGCTTGCCAGCACCACTTCGCAGCCGGGCGTTGCGGAGACGACCTTGCAGGCCGCGCCGGCCACGTCATCGCCGACTACGTAGGAGACAAACTGCCAAGACAGGGGCCAGTCCAGGTGATAGCGTCGTTCGAGGTTCTCGGTGACGGCCTTGGGCAGGCTCTTGTCGCCGGCAAAGTCGAAGGGGCCCCCGGGTAAGGCGCGCATGAGGCTGAACACCGTGAACATGAGCAGCAGAAGCACGGGGATGGACCACAGGAGCCGCCGGACTACATATCGCCACATAATAGGAATCTTATAATGGAAATCTTACAGTCTGATATTACGCAGTCGCCTGTTCGTAGGGGCGAGATATATCTCGCCCCTACAATATTTCAGCCGACAGGTCTTGGCGGTCGCCGCTGGTTGTCGGGCCGGAGACCCGACCTACAATTTGTCTCCAACCCATGTAGGTCACGTCTCTGGCGTGACACGCACGGGTGACATTGCCGCCGACCGTTGCAGGAACAGAAACAGTCTGTCGCCCCAAAACGGACGGGACGACAGACTATATTACGAGGCTAGACTGAATCTACTGGCCGCGAGCGGCGTTCTTGGCCGCAACGTCCATCTTCCACAGGTAGACTGGGTCGCCGGTGACCGGGCTGATCACGACCTCCTCCATCCACGGCTTGTACAGACGCACGTAGGTGTAGTAATAGATGGGCGCAATCGCAGACTCCTGGTCGACCAGGATCATTTCCGCCTGCTTGTAGAGCTCCTTGCGCACGTCGGGGTCGGACTCGCCGGCGGCCTGCTCGACCAGGGCGTCAAACTCCGCGTTGTTGAAGTTGGCGTAGTTCTGACCAGACTTGGAGTTGAATACCTCGTTCAGCCAGTTGTTGGCGTCGGGATAGTCCGCGCACCAGCCCAGGCGGTAGATGTGAGGCTTCTCTTCCAGCGGAGAATCGGGCAGCAAGGTCTTGAGGTAGACCTGCCACTCCTGGTTCTCGATGGAGATGTTGGCCTTGGGGAAGGCTTCGGCCCACATGGCCTGAACGGCCTGCGCGATCAGGGCGTGACCCTCGGACGTGTTGTGCATCAGGGTCGCCTCAATACCTTCACCTTCAGGGTAGCCGGCCTCGGCCAGCCATGCCTGGGCCTGGGCCACCTGCTCGCCGTAGTCGTCCATCACCAGCCAAGGGGCCACGTCCATGTCATCCGCAGCGTTGCCGAAGATGCCGGGAGGCGCAAAGGTGTGCGCGGGGCGCTGCTCGCCCTTGGTCACGTTGTCGATCAGGCTCTGGCGGTCGATGGCCGCGGAAAAGGCCTTGCGCACCAGCGGGTCGTCGAACGGGGCCTTGTCATTGACAAAGCCGTAGTAGTAGGTGCAGAGGCGGGGGGCGATGAACAGTTGCTTACTCAGTTCCGGATCGGCCTTAATGCGATCCATGTCAGGCAGCGGCGGGCCCCAGCCGGGGTCGGCCATGATGTCGATCTCGTTGGCCTCGTACATGGACATGGCGGTGGAGGCGGATTCGATGATCGGGCCCTGGATGACCTCGATCTGCACGTCGTCCGCGCCCGGCCACAGCGGGTTCTTCACAAAGCGCAGCTCGGAACCGTGCTGCCATTCCGCCAGGGTATAGGGGCCGTTGGTGACAATGGTGCCCGCATCGGCCCAGGTCTCGCCGCCGGCTTCAACGGCTTCCTGGTAGATGGGGAAGGTGACCCACATGCCGGTGATGGAGGGGAAGTAGCCGGCCGGCTCAGAGAGGGTAAACTCGACCGTGGTGTCGTCGATGGCGCGTACGCCCACGCCGTCCAGCAGTTCCTGGAAGTTGTCCGCGGTGGGGTCGGCCTCGTTTAGCTCAGGGCCGCCCTTCAAAATGTAGAGCACGAACGCGTAGTCAGACGCGGTGTTGGGGTTGAGCGTGCGCTTGACGCCGTAGACCACGTCCTGCGCGGTGACCGGCCCCAGGTCCTCAAACTCGCCGGTGTCCGGGTTCAGCTTGACCCAGTGCACGTCGTCGCGCATCTTGTAGGTCCAGGTCAGGCCGTCTTCCGAAGCGGACCATTCGGTGGCCAGGCCAGGGATGACATTGGCGTTCTCATCGAAGCCGGTGAGGCCCATGAACATCTGGCGGATGGCCCAGATCGACTGGCTGTCGGTGGCTAGGCTGGGGTCCATGGTCGGCGGCTCTGTGCCAAAGACGGTGTCCAGGGTGACGGGGCCGGCGGCCTCTTCTCCGCCCTCGGCCGGCGCGGCAGGAGCGCCCGCCGGCGCCGCGCACGCGCCCAGCGCCAACAGCGCGGCCACGGCCAACAATGCTACGAAAAACCATTTGGATTTCATGAACATGCTCCTTTTCCTGTATATTACTCGTTTACAGCTGCTCGACAGTTGAACAGCTTGATACGAATAGCGGACCGGAAATTGCCGTCACCGTTGACGGCGGCCGGTCCCCTGTCCTGCTACGCCCTTGATCCGAAAACTGCTCCTCTCACCACGAAAACTCAAAGGATCTAAAAGGATCTAAGTAGCGGCGGTTTCCATACCGCCGTTGTTCGCACAGTCGTGCGCTATGGAAACCGCACCTACGAGCTGTCCGCCGCCTGTGTTGTGGCCTCGTCTACTGGCGGTGAACTAGTATTCTCGTCATACAAGAAACAGGCGACCCAATGTCCGGGCGTATGCTCCACAAACGCCGGGTCCTGCTCCCGACAAATATCCATCACGCGCGGGCAGCGCGTGCTGAAGTTGCAGCCCTTGGGCGGGTTGGCCGGGCTGGGCACGTCGCCTTCCAGAATGATGCGCTGGCGCTGATGCTCGATCACCGGGTCCGGAATCGGCACCGCGGACAA
>JAJRWA010000002.1 GCA_024277025.1 Candidatus Krumholzibacteriota bacterium
AAGGTTCACCATTCTGGCCGGGCTGGGTGCCGCGGTGCTGTTTGCCTGGCCAACGCTGGCGGCGCTCAGCACGGTGGCCGGCCTGTTTGAAGCCGGGCGCTACGACGAGGCCCGTGACGCCCTGAGTGCGGGTGAGCAGGGTGCGCGCCCCGGCGAAGAACTTCTTTGGCGGAGCCGATTGGCCTACACGCCGGCCACGGCGCTGAGCCTGCTGGAATCCGGCCTCGAGGACAACAAGCTTGCCCCGGCAGTCCGGGCCCGGCTGGCACTGGAAGCCGCCGACCTGCACGCCGGTCGCGGCGAGCACCGTGAAGTGGTGCAGGTGTTGACACCCATCCTCAACGGGGAAGCGACCGGGATTCCCGGGGCGGTCTACCTGCGTGCCGGGCTCGCGCTGCGGGCTCTCGGGCGCCTGCAACAGGCGCGTGAGATGCTGGCCTCGGTGCGGCCTGGCGATCCCGATTTCGTACTCGCCCGCTACTACCTCGGGGACATCGGACTGGAACAGAACGATTCGGCCCTGGCTCTGCGTTACTTCAAGGCGGCGGCCAAGGCCACTGACCGCGCCGGCGAGAGCCGTTTGGCGGCCGGGCTCTGGCTGGCCCATCGCACCGCCGGCCAGGAGCGGGAGGCCGACGAGTTGTTCCGGCGGCTCAGCGCCGAAGACCCCGGCAGCCTGGCCTTGTTGGAGATCCGGCGCCTGCTGCAGGTCGAAGCCGACGAGCGGGCCGCCCGCCGGAAGACCGCGCCCGCCGACACCGTCGTCACCCCGCTGGTGGACACCAGTGGACGCTACGCCCTGCAGTTGGGTGCCTTCAGCGACCGCGGCCTGGCCCTGGAGTTTGTCAAACGATACCGTGACCGGCTGCCGGATCTGCGGATCGACAAGTCGCGGGACGCCCGGGGCCAATTCCTCTACAAGGTTCGCACGGGGAATTACGTCAACCCGGCCCTCGCGCGATCGCAGGCCAAGCAACTGCAGCAGAAGCTGGGCATCGAGGTCATCGTTGCCGATCTCGCCGCCGGCGGTTCCTCCTCCCGATGAACGAGCAGCCGACACCCGCCAAAGGCAAGCAAACCGGCGCTCCGCGCCTGACCCCGATGCTGACGCAGTATCTCGAGATCAAGAGCCAGCACCCGGGCGCGCTGCTTCTGTTTCGCATGGGCGACTTCTACGAGACCTTCTTTGAGGATGCCCAGACCCTTTCCGAGGTTGCGGGGGTCACCCTGACCAGCCGGGATGCGCGCTCAGACCATCCGGTGCCACTGGCGGGTGTTCCCTACCATGCGATAGACACCTACCTGACCCGCCTGCTGAACGCCGGCCTGACCGTGGCCATCTGCGAGCAGGTGGAGGATCCGGCTACGGCCAAGGGGCTGGTGCGCCGCGAAGTGATCGAGGTCATCAGCCCGGGCACGGCGACCTCACCGGAGGTGCTGGACAGCAACAGCGGCCGCTACTGTCTGGCCTGGCTGCAGCGTCCCGGCGGCCTCGACGGCTGGGCGCTGCTGGACGCATCGACCGGTGATTTCCGCTGCGGCACCGAACAGACGACGGTCGAGAGCCTCTGCCAGCGGCATCCGGTCAAGGAGGTCGTCGTCAGCGAGGATACTCCCGCCGAACAGATCACCCGCTGGCGCAGCGCTCTGCCCGAGGTCGTGGTCAACCAGGCCAATACCGCCTGGTTTCACCCGCAGTTCGCCCGGCAGACCCTGCTCGACCATTTCCGCACGGCCAACCTGACGGCCTTCGGCCTGGCGGACGAGGCCCGTGAGCCGGCGACAACGGCGGCCGGCGCCATCCTGCGTTACCTCGGGGCCCTCAGCATGCGGCGGCCCGAACAGGTGACCACCCTGCGATTCAGCGCCCGCGGCGACCGGCTCGTTTTGGACGAGGAAACCCTGCGCAACCTGGAGATCTTCCGCACGTTTCGCGGCGAGCGCGGCAGCGGCACCCTGATCCATCACGTCGACGGGACGCTCACGCCCATGGGCCGGCGTCTGCTCGAACTGCGCCTGGCCGAGGCCATGACCGATCTGGCTGAGTTGGAGCGCTGGCACATCGGCGTTGCGGCGGCGGTGGCGAACCGCAATTGGCGCGATGACCTGCGCGCCATTCTGCGCCGCGTCGGGGACCTGGACCGGTTGGCCGCACGCGCGGCCAGTGGCCGGATCGGGCCAGCAGCCCTGCGGCAGTTGGGGAGCACTCTGGCGGCGGCCACGGAACTGCGCAAGGTTGCCGTGGCTGCGGAAGATACGACCCATCCGATCTGCAAGTGGTCCGCGGGGATGCCGGATTTTGCCGACCTGGCGACAAGCCTGCTGGCCGCAATCCTGACCGAGGCGCCGGCCACCGTGCGCAAAGGCGGCTACATCAGCGAAGGGGTGAGCGCCGACCTGGACCGGCACCGCAGCATCGCCGCGGACAGCAAGGGCTTTCTGGCCGGCCTGCAGAGCCGCGAACGGGAGGCCACGGGCATTTCGACCCTGAAGGTGGGCTTCAACAAGGTCTTCGGCTACTTCTTCGAGGTGACCAAGAAGCATCTGGACAAGGTGCCGGAACACTATGACCAGAAGCAGACCCTGGTCGGATCCTGCCGCTTCATCACCGACGAGTTGAAGGAGGCCGAGGGCACGATCCTGGCGGCCGAGGAGGAAGCCGACCGGCTGGAAGCGGAAATCTACCAGGGGTTGCTCGACAGCATCGTGGCCCAGCTGGCGGGGATCGCCGCGGCCTCGCAACTGATCGCCAGGATTGATCTGATGCTGGGCTTCGCCGAGATCGCCGAGCGCCACAACTACTGCCGTCCCCACTGCGACGATTCCCTGGATCTGGTGATCCGCGACGGACGCCATCCGGTGGTCGAACAGCTGCTCAGCGGCGACTTCATCCCCAACGACACGACGCTCGACCCGGTGGCGAACCAGGTGCTGCTGCTGACCGGACCCAACATGGGCGGCAAGAGCACCTACCTGCGCCAGGTGGCCCTGATCACCCTGCTGGCCCAGGCCGGCGGTTTTGTGCCGGCGAGCAGCGCCCGCATCGGGGTGGCGGACCGGATCTTCACCCGCGTCGGCGCCAGCGACAATCTGGCCCGGGGCGAGTCCACTTTCTACATGGAGATGAGCGAGACGGCGCACATCCTGCACCAGATGAGTCGGCGCAGCCTGGTCATCCTGGACGAGATCGGCCGGGGCACGTCGACCTACGACGGCTTGAGTCTGGCCTGGGCGATCACCGAGTTCCTCAACCACGAGCACGGGCCGCGGCCCCGTTCGGTCTTCGCCACCCACTACCACGAGTTGACGGATCTGGAGGCGGACCTGCCCGGCCTGGTCAACCTGCAACTGGAGGTCAAGGAGTGGGAGGGCAAGATCATCTTCCTGCACTCGGTCGGCAAAGGCCGCAGCGACAAGAGCTACGGCATTCATGTGGCGCGCCTGGCCGGATTGCCCGAGGGCGTGCTCAAACGCGCCCAGAGTATCCTCGACAGCCTGACCGCCGGTGATGCCCGGGACCACAGCGCCCGCGTGACCGGCCCGCGCGGCGCTTCCCTGGCGGCCGAGAGCGCTGCGCCCCTGGCCGGGCCCCAAAGCCAGCTCAGCCTGTTCAACGAATCGGAGCGCGACGCCCTGGACGGACTGCGCGGCCTGGACCTGGAGTCCATCAGCCCCATGGACGCCTTCATGTGGCTCGCCCGCATCAAGCAGCAACTTTCTGATTAACTTACGGGCCTGCCGGCCGATGATTGGATTGTGGAACCGCCATGGCGGCGATTCCCGGGTACAGGCGACTGCCTGCAGCAACGGGGGATACGTGGCTGACATTATCAAATGGCCCGTGGTTCTGGTCTGCCCGGGGGAAGAAGAGCTTTCCCTGCTGGCGGATCTGTCCGCCCGGCGCGACGCCCGTATCGTCGCGGTGCTGGATCCGGCGGGGAATTCCGTTGGCGCCGGCCTGGCCGAAGTGATGGGCCTGACGGTTGTCGCGGACCTCACCGAGTTGGTGCCGGGCGCCGCCCGTTATCTCGTCCACCCGCCGCTGAACGATGAGAGCTCGCCGTTCGTCGACGCCGCGGACGCCCTCGGCCTCGAAGCGGTACCGGCGCGTGAATTCTCCACCATGGTCAGTGGTCCCAAAGTCGCGCCGGCCGCGCCGCTGCCGGTGGGTGCCGCCCGGGTGGATCGGGTCACCGGCGATGGCCCGGATCTGGACGCCAAACAGCGTATCCCCGACCAGGACCTGCTGGAACTGGAAACAGCCGCCATCCACCGCACTCTCAGCCGGATCGAAGAGGCCCTGGACCGCGAGGCCCTGCTGCGCTGGCTGCTCAGCCTGGCGACCCGCGCCACCGGCGCCACCTCCGGCTCGATCATGCTCTTCGATGACCGGGCCGAGGAACTCTACGTGGCCTACGCCTACGGACTCAGTCAGCACACCATGCATTCCACCCGCGTCCGCCTGGGCGAGGGGATCGCCGGGCGCGTGGCCGAGAGCCGCGTCGCCGAGCTGATCACCGACAACCAACATCCCGGCGCCCGCCGCGACCGTTCCTCGATCCAGCAGGCCATTTGCGCGCCGATCATCTGGGAGAACCAGGTCCTCGGCGTGGTCAACGTCTCGAACAACGCGGGCGAGGGTCAGTTGGACCGCAGCGCCCTGGCCACGATCGAAAGCCTGACCCATCGCTTCGGCCTGATCCTGGACCGCTTCCTCGGCTTGCAACTGGTGCGCGACAGCGAGCTGTTCCGCAACATGGAGGACGAGCTGAACCGCGACACGGGACACCCGCAGGCGGTGGCGGCCACGTTGTGCGACTGGGCTGCTGACCTGCGCGAAGTCTCGGGCGCCGAGAACGTGCGCCTGGAGGTCCTGACCACCGACGGTGATCTCTTCTGGGCGGACGCCGAGGAGACGGGTTACGAGTCGCCGCCTCATCCGGACAAGGCCGAAGTGCTCAGCAGCGGTCGCCCCCTGGTCCTGCGGCCGAACGAAGACCGGGGCAGCCCCGCGGCGACGAACGAGAGTACTCTGTTCTATCTGCCGGTCGGGCGCGAGCCCCTGCGGGCCCTGCTTTCGCTGGAGTTCGCCAGTGCCGCGCGCGCCCACCAGTTCCATACCGTGAGCGCCGAGATCATCTACCTGATCAATCGCCACCTGACCGGCTTTCTGGACCGGGCGGCCACCGCTGATCAGGTCGACCGTTTGACGACTCTGGCGACGGCCCTGTCCGAGCTGGCCGCCGGCGCCGGCCACACCGGTTTCCGGGATCGCGTGCTGCGGGCGGCGTGCCGTCTGACCGGCGCGTCCAAGGCCCTGTTGTTGACCGGTGTGAACGATGCCCCGAGCGAGGCGGACGACCTCAGCGCCGAGGACTCCCTGCGACTCGAATCCGTGCGCCTGCTCAGTGAAGCGGGCAAGAGCGGCTGGCAGACCACCGTGTTGGAGACCGCAGGCAGCGACCAGCCCCGCTCCCTGCTGGTGGTGCCCCTGGACGACCGCAACCCCTTCCCGGGCCTGGTGCTGTTGGACAAGCGGCGCCTGCACCCGCTGGACGGTGCCACCTTCACCGAATTCGACGCGCTCTTTGCCCGCCGCCTGTTGCCCCTGCTGCATATCCCGGCCGAAGTGCCGCCGGCGATCTCGATCGAGGACACCGACGCCATCGTCGACAAGCTGGCGCCGGTCACGACACCGGCGATGATATCATCGCTGACCCGTGATGCCCTGGCCGGCATCCTGCGCCAGGAAATGGACCGCTGCGACCGGTACCACACCATGCTCGGCCTGGCGGCGTTCCGCATTTCGGATCCCGACAAGGTGGCGCCGGCGGGACTCGTGCTGGAGATCGACCGGCGCCTGCGCAGCAGCGACCACACCGGCTGCCTGGAAGACGGCACGATCATGGTTATCGTCCCGGAGGACATCCAATCATTGCCGCGCCTGCAGCGCCGGGTCAGCGACGTGCTCAAGCTGGTGACCGGTGGCCAGGAGATCGAAGTGGCCAGTGCCTCGCGAATCTACCCCGGCGGCGGCGACACACCCGAGAAGCTGATCGAGGCGGTCCTGGGCGCCCTGCCCGAGTAGCCGGCCGACGACCTGTACCCACGTTATCCCCGACTAAACCGCGTGACCGGCGTTGGCCCGCGCAACCCCGGTTGACGAGGAGCCCCGCCCTGTATAACCTTCCATTTCCCAACTGCTACTGCAACCGGAGCCGCCAAAGGAATGAAGGGCAACATGGCCAGCGAAGCGCCGAACACATCCTGCAGGATTCGGGTCCTGGACAACGCCACCATTGACCGCATCGCCGCGGGCGAGGTCATCGAGCGGCCGGCTTCCATCGTCAAGGAGCTCGTCGAAAACGCGCTGGACGCCGGGGCCCGCAACCTGACGATCACCATGGAGGACGGCGGGCTGACCAGCCTGACCATCGACGATGACGGCTCGGGTATCCCCTTCGACCAGCTGCCGCTGGCTTTCGAGCGCCACGCCACCAGCAAGATCGCCGCCGCGGCCGATATCATGCAGGTCAGCAGTTTCGGATTCCGGGGCGAGGCTCTGGCCAGCATCGCTTCGGTCAGCCAGGTGCGCTGCGTGAGCCGCTGTGCCGCCGAGGACATCGGCGGGCTGATCGAGATTTCCGGCGGGGAGCTGGTGCGCCGCGAGCCGGCCCCGCGCAACCGCGGCACCACCATCACGGTCAGCGACCTGTTTTTCAACACGCCGGCCCGGCGCAAGTTCACCAAGACGGCCCAGGCCGAAAAGCGCGCCATCATGAAGCTGCTGACGCAGTTGGCCCTGGCCCATCAGGATGTGCGCTGGCTGGTCAGGTCCGGCAGTGACATTGCCCTGGATCTGCGCCCCGCCAAGAGCCTGACCGATCGCGCTCGCGACCTGCTGGGCGCATCGGTCATGGACCATCTGGCCCGCTTCGAACTGGAGAAGGGTGGTTTCAGCATCGGCGGCCTGGCCTCGCGGCCGACCTGGACCCGCGGCAATCGTGAGCAGCAGTTCATCTTCATCAACCGCCGGCCCGTGGAGAATCGCGCCCTGTCCCAGGCCATTGTCCAGGCCTACCGCGAGGTCGTGCCGGCCGGGCGCTTCCCGGTGGTGATCGCCTTCCTGCAGGTGCCGACCGGCGAGGTGGACGTCAATGTGCATCCGGCCAAGACGCAGGTCCGGCTGCTGCTGGAACGGGAAATATTCGGGATGCTCAAGAACGCATTGAGTGAAGGACTGAGCCTGCGGCGGGCGGACGACCTGCGGCCGTGGTCGGGCACCGCCGCCACAGCCGACACGCCCGAGCGCACCGCTCAGGCCCAGGATGATTATCTGCGCACTTATTTCCAGCGTGGGGCCTCGGCCGGCTACGAGTACAAGGGTGTGCCCGAGGGGCAGGGTGAACTCTTCGGCGCGGCCGCCATGCGCCCCAAGGCCGCGGGGGAGGACGAAGCCGCGGGCGAAGTCTTCAGCGGGCCGGCTGAACCGGCCCTGCACACCGCCCCGTTCTGGCAGCTGCACCGCACCTACATCGTGACCCAGATCCGCGGCGGTCTGGTACTCATCGACCAGCACAACAGCCACGAGCGCATCCTCTACAACGAGGCCAAGCGGGCCCTCGCCGCCGAGGGCGGCTACGGTATCCCCACTCAGCAGCTGCTTTTTCCGGCCCACCTGGAATTGACGCCTGGGCAGGTCCAGGCCTGGCAGACGCACGCCGACCAACTGACCGCCATGGGCTTTACGATCGAACCGTTCGGCGGGCAGAGCATCCTGGTGCAGGGCATCCCGGCCAGTCTGAAGAACTGGAACGAGGGGCGGCTGCTGCTGGATATCCTGGACGATCTGGCCTGGGACGACAAGCCCAGCCAGGAGAACCAGGTCGACCTGCTGGCCAGCTTCGCCTGCCACGGCGCCGTGCGCGCGGGCGAGCCGCTGACCATCCCGGAGATGCAGAACCTGGTGGACCAGCTGTTTGCCACCGACACACCCCTGTCGTGCCCGCACGGCCGGCCGACCTTGATCCAGTTCTCGCTGGCCGAGCTGGAGAAACGCTTCGGGCGGACGTAAGGTGAGCATCGCACGACAGACCTGTCCGGCGATCGTGGGCCCGACTGCGGTGGGCAAGACGGGTCTGATCACGCGGCTGGCCCAGCGGTATCCCCTCGAAGTGATCAGCCTGGACAGCCGGCAGATTTATCGGGGGCTGCGTATCGGCACCGCTCAGCCGACGGCGGACGAATTGGCGGTGTGCCCACACCACCTGATTGACTTTGTTTCCCCGACCGAGAAATACGACGCGATCCGGTTTCGGCAGGATTTTGAGCGCGTGTATCAGGAGATCACCGGGCGCGGCGGACAGCCTGTGCTGGTCGGCGGGGCTGGTATGTACCTCACGGCGCTGCGTGAGGGGTTCATGGAGATTCCCGGACACTCGGCTGAACGGCTGGCGACCGTGCGTGCGGAGCTTGAGGCGTGGACCGATGAGGAGATCCGGCGCGAACTGCTGGCCGTGGATCCGGCCTCGCACACGCGAATTCACAGCAACGACCGTTACCGCAGCCAGCGCGCTTTGGAGATCCAGCGGATATCCGGTGAGCCCATGACCGAATTGATGGCACGGCAGGAAGCAGATCCGGCGCTGGGGCTCAGCTATCCGGCCTTCGTCTTGGCGCGACCGGTGGCCGAGCTGGACGCGCGCATCACGGAACGGACCGGGCTGATGCTGACTGCGGGCTGGCTGGCGGAGACCGAGGCCGCATTGACTGTGCATCCGGCGGAGTGCCCGGGCTTGCGGAGTATCGGGTACCGGGAGATTGTGCGGTACTTGCAGGGGGAATTGCCCCGCGCGGAACTGGAGGCGGCGATCGTGCTGGTGACGCGGCAGTATGCCAAGCGCCAACGGACGATGTTTCGGCATCTGGCGTGCGAGGGGAGTTGGTCTCCTGAGCAGGATGAGCTGGTCAGCGCGGTGTCGGCGGTACTGGGCTGAAGCCTGACCTGGGGGAAAAACTGGAGCGGGGTACGAGGCTCGAACTCGCGACCCTCAGCTTGGGAAGCTGTTTTTGCGCCCGCTGATGGATTTCCCTCAATTCCTATGTTGATTTATTTACGGCCGTTACGGTATCTTGTCCCTGCTTGGAAATACTTGGAAATCTAGAATATTGGCGCAGCAGTAGCACCAAGGTAGCACCAGCAGGCGGTGAATAGACCCTCAGCTTGGGAGGTTGAGGACCGGGCGGGAGCAAAGGTGAGCAGCAAATCAGAGCCCCTTCGTTTCACAAATCCAAAACTCAAGGCCGTGTGCCCGCCAGACAAAGGGCGGCTATACCTGCGGGATTCCTTGGTCCCAGGACTGATTCTTGACGTGACCAGCAAGGGGGCAAAAACCTTTCGGTTGTACAAGAAAGTCAATGGTCGGCCGCGCCGCATCTTTATTGCCGCCTTCACGGGTGACAATCTGACCGAGGCGAGAAACGAAGCGAAGATCCTTTCAGGCAAACTAGCCGCCGGCGCCGACCTTGAAGGGGACGTTGTGTCACGCGGCGGGGGGGCGGCCCTTGGTGTGTACTTTGATCGCTGGATTGAACGATACGCAAAGCCCCACCGCCCCGGTACATGGCGGCACGACCAGCAGCTTTTTGATGGCCATATCCGGCCGGTGCTTGGGAATCGGCCCCTCCGGGCCATTCAGCAACGACATATTAGGGCGCTCCACGCGCAGATTGCGGAGAAAGCCAGGGCCCGGGTAGCTGCACCAGGGCCGGCACCGAAAAGGAAAGACTCGGCCGGACAGCGGACCGCAAACAGAATGCTGCAACTCCTGAGTATTCTCTTCAACTGCGCCCGGGAGTGGAGCGACTACAACGGAGACAATCCAACCTCTGGTGTTCGACGGTTCAAAGAGGGACGCCGCGAGCGGTATCTACTCCAGGATGAGGCACCTCGTTTTTTCGAGGCCTTGGCTGCACCCGAGACCCCGCTAGACACGCGGGATTTTATTCTCCTGGGCCTTTTCACCGGGGCCCGCCGGGGTAATCTCATGGCCATGCGGTGGGCAGATGTAAGCACAGAGGCCCGTCTATGGACTATACCGGCGGAGACCACGAAGACAGACCGGCCTTATTACGTGCCCCTCGTTCCGCCGGCGGTTGCACTTATCGAGGAACGGAAGAAGACCGCCGTCAACGGAATGCCGTGGGTTTTTCCTGCAGCCAGCGCCAGCGGGCACATGGTCAGTTTTCAAAAGCAGTGGGCCGCTTTTCTGGCGCGTGCCGGCCTCAGTGATCTCCGGTTTCATGACCTGCGGCACACCCTGGCGAGTTGGCAGGCGATTGCTGGCACCTCTTTGGCGATCATCGGGCGCGGTCTCGGTCACAACAGCCCCACGACAACGAACAGGTACGCCCATATCAACGTTGACCCCGTGCGAGCCTCTATGGAGCAGGCCGCCGGAGCCCTTCTCCGTGCTGCCGACACAACGAGGGAGATAAATAGGTGAATCCCGAACCTCAATGGATTCCTCCGACACCGGACGAGATTTCCCGGTGGTTGCGGGAGGCCGCACTACAACCGGCCTCGAGGGAAAGGTTCTGTAGGATACTCTCTCTCCAAGCTCCGACATTTCGATCTGAGTATCTACGCGCCGAATTGGAGCACGTAGGGCAACCGAGTGTTTTCAGACGGGACCTGGGCAAGATTTGGGGACATTTGGCAAAAGCGGCTGATGGCATAGCAGCAATGGAGCCCGCGGAACAGATGCTTTTTGTGCGCGAGGTGGTAGTTCGCAGCCCGCCTGGGTTGCCGGCACCACCAGCTCGACCCGTTTCCCTTGATAACCTTCATGCCTACTTGGCTGATTGTGCCGCGTCTATTGCAGGCCTCTTGTCGGTCTTTCAGCAACCGCCGAGTTTCGATCTTTCTGACAGCGATCTGCAGGGTACGGAAAGCTGTCGCTGCGAGGAAATAAGACAATGTATAGATCGCGATATCATCAAGGTTTGGCGTTACTTGTCCCAGGAATGCTTAGACCTTGACCCTCCAAGGTCCCGGGAGTCGTGGTTCGTCTACGCTGCAGGCCGCTACCTCGATGTGCTTTTCCCTGGGCGTGGGATCGGAGTAGATCACAAGGTAACAGACGCTCTCAGTGAGAAAGATTCCGGAACACTGGGAGTCGGGGCTTTAAGGTGGCTGCAGGATTTGGTGTAGGTACAAACAGCCCACGAACCGGCGCGGGGGGAAAGCAGCCCTCCGCGCCGTGTTTTTTGGGGATTCCCTCTCAGGGTAAAGCGTTCAGAGTCCTTTGTGTTCGCACCGTTTTGTCAGATTCAACAAATCATTGTGTTTGCCCGCTTGTGCTAGCTGCCGCTCAATATAGGAACTCAGGAGCGGGTAGATCTTAAGACAGGGGAGTACAATGAAAAGCACGGCAGAATCTTCTTTTCCGACCTGCGAAGTCTTGCTTTCCCCCGATGAAGTAGCCTTTTGGCTTGGCGTCGAGGTGAATACTCTGGCGAAGTGGAGAATGAGGTCTAGCAAGGTGAATCTGACCTTCATCAAGGTGACTCACCAGCTGGTCAGATACCGCAAGTTAGACGTGGATCGCTTCATCTCTGAATGCGCAACCACACCCGGGACCCCCTGCCTCAATGTCCTCGACAAAACTCAAGTGCGCACTTCCGCCGAGAGCCCCGACTGATGGCCAGAGCATCAAGATACCGCCGGATTGAGGTCTCCTGGGTGGACGACGAGCGGCTTGTGCGCGCCTCGGGGGATGCGTTCCAAGCATATTGGGCGATTCGTTGCGGCCCCGCTATGGGCCCCTGTGTGGGTCTATGTCGCGGGGGCGTCGGCCTCTTGATGGATCAGCGCAAGTGGGACTACGAACGCGCGGCCGCAGCCCTGAGCGAGATGAGCGAGGCCGGACTGGTCGTGCTTGACACGAAAGCCAATCTGATCTTTTTCCCAGGTGTCGCTTCTGCAGTTCCTCCCCCAAACATTCAATCAATGAAGGCGGCGCTCGCAGAGGTGCATTCAATGCCAGAAAGCCCCCTTCGCAAAGAAATAGCCCAGGAGCTCGCCCAAGAATTCGAGCAAATGAGCGACAAAGACAAGGGAGGCAAGGCCTCTGCCCTGCTTTCGGCACTTCTGGGTGACGGCTGTGTTGCTGCAACGCAGCCACAACACAGCCACAATACGACCGCAGCGTACAATCATAGAGCAGATAGCAATAGCAATAGCAGAGAGGAAAGCACGGGCGAGAGCACGCCGAAGATCCGCCCTCCCTCCATTTCATTCGAGATTTCCCAGAAACAACAACGGTTCGTCGAGGACCTGCTGACTCCACACGGCTTGACACCGGCCGCCTGGCTTGCCGCAAACGGCGGGGGCCTTGTTTTCACGCCAGCCCATGTTGACCAGGTGGTCACTCAGTATAAGGGCCGGACGGGAGACCCCGCTGAGCGGGAGAAACAGGAAACTTACCGCAGGAATGCGGAATTGCGCCGCCTGCGGATCGAACTTCAGAGTCGGTTCGAGCAAGATCCCACAACAGACTTCCGGGCATGGATTACTTCAGCTGCGCCGGGGCCCAATCATCGGCAACAACTCTTGGAGCAATTGAAGGAAATGGAAGCAGCGTCGGCCGCACAACGGCCCAGGGCAGGAGAGGCGCTTGTCGCGGGGGTGAAAGCGTGAACAGGGAACAGCACCAGCAACTGCTTGTGTCGTCGTATCGGGCACTCTTGGTGGTGGACAGCATTCTGGAGGCTGGAATTGACGACAATCACCTGGCAGGCGAGGACTGTGCCGCAGCACGGTTGGGCACAGAGATAGCCCTTCGCATGCTGGAAACTTTCGGCCCGGTAGTCGAGGCATTAGCCGACGCCCCCGTAGCCGACAAAAGACGCGTGCAAAAACTCTTGGATGAGATTGCAGAGCAAGAGCCCAATAAATAGCCCAGCAGGTCAAGAGACGGACACGACAGAAATAGCTGGTGAGGCCAGGGACGGCTGCCGGGGAAGGAACGCGAACAGACGATGACACAGAAGGCACAACAAAGATTGACCTACAGGACCGCTAAAGCGGCCGCGCGTGCGGTTGGAGAGGGTGAAGATAGGCTCGTCGAACTCTCTTTTGCGAGCGACATCATTCTTGACCGAGGGTACTACAGGGAGCAACTGGTTATCAGTCCTGAATCAGTTCTATTGGAGCGCCTGACCGCCGAGGGACCCGTTCTGCTCACTCACGACCGCCGGCACCTTGTCGGCAAGGTCCTTAGGGTCTGGTTTGACCAGAACAAGCTCCGCGCAGAAGTGAAATTCGGCCGCTCTCAGCCGGCCTTTGACGCCTATCGGGACGTTATAGACGGGATAAGAACGGGGGTTTCGGCTGGGTACAAGATCCATCGCGCTGAGGAGTTCACGGCACCCGACGACCATATTCCAACGCTGCGCGTAACCCTCTGGGAGCCCTACGAAATCACGCTCGAACCCACGCCTGCAGATATCACGGTCGGAACCACTAGGGGCGCGTTGCCCCTCATTCCAAAAGGAGACAGAAGCATGCCTTCACCCACACCCACGACCACAATCCAGCCCTCCGGGCCTACGAAACACGCGGCCGCCAAGCGCTCCGACGACGAGTTGACCGAACTCCGCCGCCGGGAGGAGCTCCGGACTATTGGTCGCACATTTGGCGCGCCCGAGCACCTGGTTGAGCAGCACATTGCGGAGGGCTCACAACCGAATACCTTCCGGACGGCCGTTCTCGACAACATGGAGACCAAAGCCCGAGCAGGGGCCGTTGATCTGCGGGGGCCTCTCGGTCTTTCCCATCGCGACACCGAGCGTTACAGCTTGATCAAGGCACTGCGTGTTCTGGCTGATCCGCACGACCCGCACGTCCGCAACGCTGCCGGTTTCGAGCTTGAGGTCCACCGGGCATACGAGCAGGCGACTGGCAAGACAACGGATGGAATTTTCATTCCCCACGAGGCAATGGCCACCCGCGCCCTGACTCTCAGCGGTGGGGAGGGGTCGTCCCTGGTCGGGACCAGTCTGCTCGCGGGGGATTTCATCGGAGCTTTGCGCAACAAGTCCCTCGCGCTGAAGCTTTGTCGTCTCCTGCCCGGCTTGGTGGGCAATGTCTCCATACCTCGTCAAATCACGGCTGGCAATGCAGGGTGGGTGGCGGAAGAGGCCGACGCGCCAGAAGCGAACCAGACGTTTGACGCTGTGCAGATGACAGCCAAATCCCTTGCCGCCTACTCGTACCTTTCTCGCAAAATGCTCGTTCAGACGACTCCCGAGGCCGACGCTCTGGTGCAAGATGACCTGGTCGCCGCGGTCGCTAACGGACTCGACGGGGCGCTTGTCGCGGGGGCGGGGACCGGTGCGGAGCCGGCAGGGATTACCACCATCTCAGGAACCTACCCGGTGATTGGCGGACCTGACGGAGCCACTCTTGATTGGAACAAGGTTGTGGAGTTCGAGACGGGGGTTGCTGGGGGTAACGCCGATGTCGACGATATGGCATATCTAACGACTCCTGGGATTCGTGGCTCCCTCAAGGCCACAGAAAAGGCGACGGGCTCCGGTGCCTTCTGTTGGGAAGAAGTGGCGGCGGTTGGCCCTGACACCACGCTGAGGACCGCTGGTTACCTGAACGGGTTCGCAGCCTACGCTTCCAACCAGGTTCCGTCATCCCTGAGCAAGGGAACCGCAGTCGGGATCTGTCACGCCGTCATCTTTGGTGACTTCAAGCAGGCGGTGGTAGGATTGTGGGGCGCGCTTGATATCAATCTGGACAGGGCAACGCCGGCGCTCAAGGGTGGGCTGCGCCTCGTGGTGTTCCAGGACGCCGATGTTGCGATTCGTACTCCGTCGTCCTTTGCGGTGATGAAGGACGCGCTCGCTTGAACGATCGCTGACCCAGACCCCGGCGGAGGTGGGAGCGACTATACAAGTCCGCCATAGTGCCCGCGCGGCCGCCAAGCTGGCCCAGTTGTCTTTCGTGGCTGGGCGGGCCCACTTCCCGCGCTGGTGGACGGTCCCAGGTCCGCTTCTCCTGGGACCGTCACTGTTTGTGAGAGCGCGTCCGACCGCCGTCAGCACCCTCGGCTGCCAACACGAAATATCAAACCGCAATGCTGCGGGTCCTTCCCAGGGCGCCAATTAGCGGGTGTACGCGGGTTCGAAACGGCTCTAGTGTCTGGCCTATGGGTGCGTGGGACAGTGCCGGAACCTGGGACATTATAATCCGTTGCAATAGCGCCCCTTAGAGTGTCCCGGTGGTCAAAGAGACAGAGCGGGGACACAGGGACAGTTTGTTACAAACCATCAAAAGCCGAGGAGGTGCGAGTCTTGGGCTTGAGCATTCGAGCATACGCGCGCCATCGAAGGGCCCGGGGTCTACCTGGCGGCACAAGGAATGCTGTCGAAAAGGCCCTCAAGACTGGGCGTATTTCACGCAACAAGGCCGGCCGAATTGATCCAAACAGGGCAGACGCCGCCTGGCTGAAGAACACAAACAAGAGAAAGCAGCGCGGGTCTGTTCGGTCCGTTGCGCGACCCGACCAGGTGGTGCCGCTCCTCCGGTCCGATGTTATCGCTGGGGTTAAGTCTGACCTTCAACAGATTCAGGAGGTCTTGCTCGCAATGCGGCCGCAGAGTTAAAAAGGTAGGAATATTAGGGTTGACTCCCTGTCAACAAATGGATTAAAGTCAGGGCCGACGTCCTTTAACCCCTAGCGACTGGGAGACTATAGCATGACCAACGAGCAGAAGGAACTTCAGGCTGCAATCGACCGCGTGAAGGCCGCGACAAAGAACTACTTGGCCGCAATTGAGACGGCCGTCAACCGGAAGCCTTCGAGGGAATGTAAATGAAAACCTGCAGCGACCAGGCGCAACCGCAGCTATCCGTTGAACAGAAGGCGGATCTCATTGTGGCTATGGTTGGTGATGATGTGATGAAGCTCGCTCGCCAGATCCGAACGGAAATGGAAAGGGAGATAGTGGGGGCGGCCGGTCAAACAATCAAGCCATCTGGAAAGACCGCAGGCTTCCCGGAGTAATAGCCCAGCCAAGTCTGCGCAACAATCAACATCACTGCTGCAATGCCGAGGCATAGGTTTCTGAGCTTGCCATATCGTTCTGCTCTCGGCAAAACATCTTTCAGATTCAGACGCACGAGCTCAGCCAACGACACCGCCTCATTGTAGTCTCGCTTCAGCGTATTTTGGTCTGCCTGTAACCCCGTTTCCAGATTGAGTGCGACATCTCCGGGCCCGTGTGCTTCCAAGCCTTGGGCCAATACACCTGCCGACTCGTTGTAGTGTAGGAGGTCAAAATTGAGCCGCTTGAGAACAACCACCGCCTCAATGCGCTTTAGCCCAAAAAGGAGTGAAAACAGAAGGCAAACCTCACCAATGTACTTGACCGTGTATGGTGTGACGCCCAGCGGCTCGGCCTGGAGATCCTTAAATAGGTACGCAAAAGCAGCAGCAGAGAGCCCGGCAATGTAGTAGTCGAACTTGTCACTGTTCCTCTCAGACAAGGCCGCTCCAAACGCTGCGATGAAAGGCTAGCGCACGAAATTGCTGGTGGGCCGGGTATGCGCCTGGATACTCAAGAGTCGATCCGTTCGAGCCGTTGGGATCGAGCCCAGAGGCTTCACACCTGCGGGCCCGAATCGTTCAAGTAGCTCGGGCAAACAATTCCCAGGTCTTATCCCTTCCAGGGCCCACTCTCTGATAGATCCAGATCGTGGGTGAGGGGTAGAGGTCCATCAGATCGCAGCCGGACAGGCCGCCATTCTGACATTCCTCTTCCTCATGTTTTGACCCTGCCCACCGCCTGCTCCGTATCGCCACGATTATCTCAGGGATCTATCCTGAGTACAGACTACGGAATTTCAAAACTTTGCCCAAGAGGGGCCTCCTTTTGAAAGAAACAGACTCCGGGCTCGTGCCCGGCAAGGGGAAGATAGGAGATCCGGCCGGGGCGTTGCAAGGGGACAAGGAAAGAAAACCAGACTCAATTTTGATAACTGGTAGCACCATGGTAGCACCAACGCCACACCGACCAACCATCTCTTGTAACTTATTGAATTGGAGCGGGGTACGAGGCTCGAACTCGCGACCCTCAGCTTGGGAAGCTGATGCTCTACCAACTGAGCTAACCCCGCTCCGGATCACGAAAGCTATACCCCGCCCGGCTGGCTGTCAACCCTGTCGCCGGCCTGGGTTGCGCCAACCGCAAATCAGTGCTTACTTTGGCCGATGATCACTCTTATCCGTGCCTTTCCCCAGCCGCTGGACGCCCTGTATGACTGGCAGCCCGGCGACCACATCACCCACCTCGATGGCCGGCCCATCGAGGACATTCTCGATCTCTACTATTACTCGCCCGAGACCCAGGTGACGACCCTGGACATCCAGCGCCGCACCGGCGAGGCCCTGCGGATCGAGATGGACCCGGCGGACATCGATACGGTCACGGGCTGCTTTGCGCCCATGGAGTTCAAGACCTGCGCCGCCGACTGCGTCTTCTGCTTCATCGACCAGAACCCCAAGGGCATGCGCGACTCGATTTACGTCAAGGATGAGGACTACCGCTTCAGCTTCCTGTACGGCAACTACATCACCCTGACCAGCCTGGGCAAAAAGGGTATGCAGCGCATCATCGATCAGCGCCTGAGCCCGCTCTACGTGTCGGTGCACGCCACGGACATCGACGTGCGCACGCGCATGCTCGGCATCAAGCGCAAGTTCGATGTGGTGGAGAAGCTGCGCCAGCTGTGCGAGGCCGGCATCGAGATCCACACCCAGGTCGTGCTGTGCCCGGGCTGGAATGAAGGGGCAATCCTGGCGAAGACGTTCCGCGATCTGGTCGCCCTTGGGGTGCCGGTCACCGCGGGGGAAGAGGCTTTCACCGCTGTCTGCGAACGCGGCCACGGCTATGACGGCCAGGACCTGCCTGAGTACGCCGAGGTGGTGGCGGACCTGGACGCCGAACCCCGGGGTGGCGTCAAGTCCCTGGCCATCGTGCCGGTCGGCCTGAGCGCCCACCGCGAAGGCCTGACCAAACTGGATCCGGTCCGGCCTGAGCTCGCAGCCGAGGTCATCGCCCAGGTGGCCGACTGGCAGGCTGAGGCGCGCAAAGAGCTGGGTTTCTCGTTCGTCTACCTCAGCGATGAATTCTACCTGATGGCCGAGCAGCCTTTCCCGGACGCGGCAACCTACGATGGCTTCTGGCAGATCGACAACGCCATCGGCCTGACCGCCCGCCTGCGCGACACGTGGGCCGAGGCGTTGGACTGGGCCGCCGAAGAGGGCAGCCTGCCGGTGGCGCCCCTGACGGTGCTGACCGGCCAGTTGGCGGCCAAGGCCTGGCGCCGCGAGTTTGCCCCGGTCCTCAGCCGGCCCGACCTGCCGCCGGTCGAAGTCGTGGGGGTGGACAACCGCTTCTACGGCAACTCGGTCACCGTGGCGGGCCTGCTGTCGGGGGCCGACCTCAGGCGCACCCTGCTGACCCTGCCCGCGGCACCGATCCGGCAGGTCGTCCTGAGCCCCCGCGTGATCAACAGCGACGGCGTGACCCTGGACGGCATGACTCTCGAGGACATCGGTCGCGACCAGCCCCACCGCCTGATCCTGGGCGAAGAAGACGGCTTTGTTGATTTCTGGCAGGAACTGGGCTAGTTTCAGGCCCGTAGTCATTCCGGATAATTCGCCTCAACGTTCACGCCTAACCGGTTTTCCCGGCAGGCGTTCGGCAGGAGCATATCGTGTCATTGCGCACCGTGGCCATCGTAGGCCGCCCCAACGTGGGCAAGTCCACGCTCTTCAACCGCATCGTCGGCCAGAGGCGCGCCGTGGTGCACGAGACCGCCGGCGTGACCCGCGACCGCATTGCCGAAACCACCGACTGGGGTGGCCATCCGTTCATCCTGCTGGACACCGGCGGCATCATTCCCTTCGGCGAAACGGTTTCCGAGTTCGACGCCGTCGTGACCGAGATCGCCCGGAACGCCATCGACGACGCCGACGTGGTGCTTTTTCTGGTCGACGGCAAGGTCGGCCCCATGGCCTGGGACGAGTCCATCGCAGCGGATCTGCGCAAGAAGGGAAAACCCACGGTACTCTGCGTGAACAAGCTGGAAAAGGAATCCGAGCAGATGGCGATCCACGAGTTCCACGGTATGGGCCTGGGCGAGCCGGTGGGCATCAGCGCCCTGCACGGCTACGGGGTCGGGGACCTGCTGGACGTGGTGGTCGAGGGCTTTCCCCAGCACGAAGTCGAAGAGCCCTGTGACTGCAAGGTCGCCATCCTGGGCCGGCCCAATGTGGGCAAGAGCAGCCTGTTGAATATCCTGACCGGTGAGCAGAGCGCCCTGGTCAGTGAGATTTCCGGGACCACCCGCGACTCGGTGCATACGGACATGCAGTGGCACGGCAAGACCATCCGGCTGATCGACACCGCGGGACTCCGGCGCAAGTCCAAGGTCAAGGAAGCCGTCGAGGTCTTCAGCAACATGCGCACCGTACGGGCCCTCGAACAGTGTGACATCGCGGTATTCATGGTCGACGCCTCGGGCGGCTCGGTCTCCCAGGATGCCAAGATCGCCGGCATGATCCACGACCAGGGCAAGGGCGTGGTCGTCATCTTCAACAAGTGGGATCTGGTCAAGAAGGAAACCAACACCCACGTCGAGCACTGGGAGGAGTTCTGCCGTGACGTGCCGTTCCTGCCCTACGCGCCGTGGTTCATGATCAGCGCCCTGACGAAGCAGCGCACCGGCCGCATCATGGAAAAGGTCTGGGAGGTCCACCAGGAACGTCAGAAGCGCATCCCGACCAGCGAACTGAACAGCATCATGGAGCGCATCGTCAATTTCCAGCAGCCGCGCGCCCACGGCGGGGGGCTGGGCAAGATCTACTACACGACCCAGGTCGAGTCGGCGCCACCGGTCTTCCTGATGAGTGTCAATGAGCCGAAGTTCTTTGCCCGTAACTACCTGCGCTTCATCAATAATCAATTGCGCAAAGAATACGGCTTTACCGGGAACCGGATTTTTGTCAAAATGAAGAAGCATTAGGATCGGGCGGCCTGCGTCGTCCCGGGACCTCACTTCCACCCGAAGCAGAAAACAAGTGCCATGCTCCTGATTGTTTTTCTCCTGTTGGCTTTCGGCCTGGGCTCGGTGCCTTTCAGCTACATCATCGGCAAGCGGGTCAAGGGGATCGATCTGCGCCAGCACGGCAGTGGCAATCTCGGTTCGACCAACGTGTTCCGCAATCTGGGCCCGGCCTGGGGAGTCCTTTGCCTGCTGCTGGACATGGCCAAGGGGGCGGTCGCCGTCGGCCTGATGACCTGGCTGGTCAACTCCTGGCCCGAGGGACAGGCCACACCGTTCCACATCACGCCGGATCTGTTCCGCATCTTCGCCGGCGTGGTGGCCAGTCTGGGACACACCTTCAGTCCCTTCGTCGATTTTCACGGCGGCAAGGGCGTGGCCACGACCGGCGGCGCATTCGCCGTCCTGGAGCCATTCGCCCTGCTGGTCACCCTGGCCGCTTTTGGCGCGGTCTTCGTCACCACGCGCATCGTCTCGCTGGCCAGCATCACCGCCGCAAGCGTCCTGCCGCTGGCGGTCTTCTTCTTCGAACTGAAGTCCCTGGATACCTCCAAGACCATTGTCATTTTCACTTTCCTGATCTGCGGCTGGGTCCTGTTCAAGCACCGCACAAACATTTCGCGCCTGCGCGACGGCACCGAAGCCCGGATCTCGCCGGGGGATTCGAGTGGGGCCGACGACAAGACCGGAGGGCAATAGCGTGAAAGCAGCCATCCTCGGCACCGGCAGTTGGGCCTCCGCCTTCGGCAGCCACCTGTGCCACAAGTGGGAACGTGTCGTTCTGTGGGGTATCGAGAAACAGCAGGTCGACTCCATCAACCAGACGGGAACCAATCCGGATTTTCTGGGCAACGTGGCCCTGCCGCCCAACCTGCGGGCCAGTCTCGACCTGGCCGACGTGCTGCTGGGCGCTGAAATCGTTTTTGTGGTGGTGCCCAGTCAGGCCGTGCGCGAGGTCATGAACCAGGTGGCGGCCAGCCCGGCCTTCCAGGCGGGCACGCCGGTGGTGAACATGGCCAAGGGCTTCGAGGTCAGCACCCTCGAGCGCATCAGCGAGGTCATCACCGATGAGTTGACCAACGCCGGCCTGCGCGACCAGCATCCGGTCGCGGTGCTGCTGGGCCCCAGCCATGCCGAGGAAGTCGCCCAGGAGCAGCCCACCGCCGTCGTCCTGTCCGGCGGCCCGGATGGCGACTGGAGCCACTGGCAGACGTGGATCGCGGGGCCGTTCTTCCGCGTCTACACCAATGACGACATGGCCGGCGTCGAAATCGCCTCCGGCTTCAAGAACATCATCGCCCTGGCCGTGGGCATGGCCGACGGACTGGGCGCGGGGGACAACACCCGCGGCACCCTGATGACCCGGGGCATGTTCGAGCTTTCACGCCTGGGCACGGCCCTCGGCGGACAGCAGGAGACTTTCTTCGGCCTGGCCGGCATCGGCGATATGATCACGACCTGCATCAGTCACCATTCCCGCAATCGCAACTTTGGCGAAGCGGTGACCAACGGCGACCGCACACCGGAAGAAATCCTCGCCGGCAGCGTCCAGGTTGTCGAAGGGGTCCATATGACTCGTGCAGCCTTGAAGTTGTCTGACAAGCTGGGGGTCGAACTTCCTATTACCAAACAGGTTCATGATGTGCTATTCTCTGAAAAACCCCCGCGGCAGGCCATGCGTGAATTGATGGAACGGCAGTTGCGGGATGAATTCGGCGGATGACGGAGCTGCGTCCCATCGCCCTGCGGGAGAAAGCGGATCATGGCTGCTAAGAATAAGGATACCGGGAAGGTGGAGTACACCAAGCTCTACTACTCGATCAGCGAGGTGGCGCGGCTGACCGGGGTCAAGGCCCACGTTCTGCGCTACTGGGAGAGCGAGTTCCCCACCCTCAAGCCTCGCAAGACCCGGACCGGCAGCCGGCGTTACCGCCCGGCTGACATCGATGAGATCCAGGTCATCAAGGATCTGCTCTACAACCAGGGCTTCAAGATTGCCGGTGCCCGCAAGATGATTCGGCAGCAGAAGAAGCAGAAGCCGGTGCCCGCGACCCCGGCAGCGCCGCAGATGGCCCTTAAGTTCGCCGGCATGGATGATACGCAGCGGCTCGCCTTTCTGAAGGACGAACTGCGCGAGGTGCTGGCGATGATCAAGGACCTGGAGGCCCGCACGGCCGACCGGAAGCTGGCGGGCAAGGGCTAGGTCCGGCGCTCCGATCATTTGCTTCTTGTCCCGGGCGGGTACGCGTATTATTTTGCCCCTCGAAATCGATTCCCCCGCCGATGACCGCATCGGCATGAATTCCAGGTCGGGGCGTGGCGCAGTCCGGTAGCGCACTTGCATGGGGGGCAAGGGGTCGGAGGTTCAAATCCTCTCGCCCCGACCAGCGACAAATCAACCGCCTGCCGGCGGTTTTTTTGTACCTGCCGGCGCCGTTTTTCATGGCACGAGGCCGCCCCGCAAGGTATTCTGTCACTGTGCCGCCCAACTGAACCAAGCCCCTTCCCTGTGAGATCCATGCCTGCTTACGGTGCCATCCTGCCTGCTCTGAACGCCGCGCGCTTCCTGACCGAGGTCGTCGGCGACATCCGGGCCCGGCAACCGGGCCTGCGTGTGCTGGTGGTCGACGACGGCAGCACCGACGGCACCGCGGACGTGGCCCGGGCCGCGGGCGCCGAGGTCATCGTCCACGAGGTCAACCGGGGCAAGGGAGAGGCCCTCAAGACCGGCTACGCCTGGGCACAGGAAGCAGGTCTGGACTGGGTCTACACCATGGACTCGGACGGGCAGCACCTGCCGGCCGAGCTGCAGGGCTTCCAGGACGCCGCCGCCGCCGGCGATCTGGACATCGTGATCGGCACCCGCATGGACGCCACCGCGGATATGCCCTGGCTGCGCAAGCGCACCAACGAATTCACCAGTTGGGTGATCAGCCGCCTGGCAGGCACGAACATTCCGGACTCCCAGAATGGCTACCGCTTGTACCGGGTAGCCTGCCTGGAGGGCCTGACCCTCAAGACCAGCCGCTACGATTCCGAATCCGAAATACTGGTGCGCCTGGCCCGGCGGGGTTTCCGCATCGGCTCGGCACCCATCACGACGGTCTATGGCGACGAGGTCAGCTCCATCAACCCGCTGGTCGATACCGGCCGTTTTTTTCGTCTGGTCTTGATGCTCTTGTTTTCCCGTGATTAGAACCGCCTTAAGTCAGGATTGAACCATGAGTGAAACCACGCACGTTCTGATCTCCAACGATGACGGCATCGACGCCCACGGCATCGGTGTCCTGACGGAAGCCATCGCCTCGCTGGAGGGGTTCCGGGTGACGGTTGTGGCGCCGCACGACCAGCAGAGCGCCTCGAGCCACAGCCTGACCCTGACCTCGCCCCTGCGCATCATCAATCAGGGGCCCAACCGCTACGCGGTGACCGGCACGCCCACCGACACGGTGCTGGTGGCCATGGAGAAGATCCTGCGCTCGGACCCGCCGGATGTCGTCATGAGCGGGATCAACCACGGCCCGAACATGGGCGAGGACGTGCTCTACTCCGGCACCGTGGCCGCAGCCATGGAGGGCACGATGTTCAATATCCCCAGCTACGCCTTCAGCCTGGCGGCCTGGCACCCCACTGATTTCAGCGGCGCGGCCGCCTTCATCCGCGGCTCGATCCGCGATATCCTGGCCTTCCCCCTGCGCAAGGGATCGCTGCTGAACATCAACATCCCGGATGGCCCGGTGACCAACATCCAGGGCATTCGGGTCACCCGCCTGGGCAGCCGCGTCTATCAGAACGTGATCACCGACCAGGTCGATCCCCACGGCAAACCCTACTTCTGGATCGGCGGCTCGGGCCCGACCTGGGCCCGCGAGAACGGGACCGACTACAACGCCGTGGAAGAGGGCTACGTCAGCCTGACGCCGCTGCTGGTGGACCTGACCCACTACGGACTGCAGCAGGAAATGAAGTCATTGGAGCGGGACGGGCTGCCTGACGCCGCGACCGGGGAAGGTCCATGAGACGATTCGCCGTGGCCCGGCGCCGCATGGTCCGGGAGCAGTTGGCCGATGCCGGCCTGGGCGACCGCCGCGTCCTGCAGGTCATGCAGGAAGTTCCGCGTCACCTGTTTGTGCCCAAACTTCTCTGCCATCGTGCCCACCAGCCCTGTGCCTTGCCCATCGGCTTCGGCCAGACGATCAGCAAGCCGTTCACCGTCGGCCTGATGACGACGCTGCTGGAATTGCAGGGCCACGAACATGTTCTGGAGGTGGGCACCGGCTCTGGCTATCAGGGCGCCGTGCTGGCCCGGCTGGCCCGTTCCGTGGTCTCGGTCGAACGCATCGCGCCCCTGGCTGACCGCGCCCGTGCGACCCTGGCCGAGCTGGGCTACGACAACATCACGGTTGCGGCCAGCGACGGCATCGAGGGCCTGTTTGATTCGGCACCCTACGACGCGATCATGGTCACGGCCTGCGCCCCGCACCTGCCGCCCCTGCTGGTCAGCCAGCTCAGGGATGGCGGCTGTCTGCTGATCCCGGTCAACAAGGGACGGGAGCAGATCCTGTATCGGTACCAGCGCCAGGGCGAGGAGGTGCTGGTTGAACAATCGGTCAGTTGCCGCTTCGTGCCCCTGCTGCCCGGCGTCGAGAGTCCGGCGACCCACGACCCCAGCCTCGCGGACACCAGCGGGGACCTGGAGGGAGAACACCTTGCGTGAGCATCTGATGGAGCTGATCGGCCAGTTACCGGCCCCGGTGGCGGTCGTACTGGTGGCCATGCTGCCGGTCTTCGAACTGCGCGGGGCCATTCCCGCAGGGTACGCCCTGGGCATGACCGACCCGGTCCTGATCTACGTGCTGGCGGTCATCGGCAACTTCCTGCCGGTCCTGCCGATCCTGCTGCTGATCGGCCCGGCGGAGCGCCGCTTGCGCCGCTTTGCGACCATGGACCGCTTTTTCAACTGGCTATTCAAGCGCACGGTCAGCCGCAGCGACGTCATCAAACGGTACGAAAGTCTGGGCCTGATTTTATTCGTCGCCATCCCCGCGCCCATGACCGGCGCCTGGACCGGCAGCCTGGCGGCCTACCTCTTCAAACTTCCCTTGCGGATGGCCATTCCATGTATCATTCTTGGCATCCTGATCGCCGGAGTGGTGGTCTCGCTTGTCTCGCAGGGGGTTATCCAGCTGTGGCGCTAGTGAGTCCGGCAATGCCGTTTCCCGGTGCATCAACAGCCTCAAGGTCGGGGCGTAGCGCAGCCCGGTTAGCGCGCCTGCTTCGGGAGCAGGAGGTCGGGAGTTCGAATCTCCCCGCCCCGACCACGTCATTTCCCACGCAGTCTTTTGATCTGTATCTTGCCGCGTTCGGGGCGCTTCTGGTGCTGTGCCTGGCCTCGCCCTCCCTGGCGCGAACGCCCTTGCCGGCCACCTACGAGGTGCGGCGCGGCGACAACCTCTCGCTCATCGCCCAGCGCTTCGGCACGACTGTTGCGGCCCTGAAGAGGGACAACTCCCTGCGCAGCGACATCATTCATGTGGGTGACCGCATCAGCCTCAAGCACCCATTCGCGCGACGGTCAACCCGCCAGCTCTCCTGGGAGCGCCCGCTGCGCCATCCCGGCCCGGTGCTGCGGCCCTTTGGCCAGTACAAGGCCGCCGGTATCCTGATGCCGCGCACCGGCACCGAACTGGCCGCGCCGGTCGGCACCCAGCTTTACGCGCCGGCCACGGGAGTCGTCCGGCACAGCGGGCCGATCGAGGGCATAGGCCACATCCTGATCATCGAACACGCCGGCGACTACGCGACCGTTCTTTCCCCCTGCGATCCGGCTTCAGTCAGGGTGACGGTGGGACAGGCCGTGCTGCGGGGCGACCCGCTGGCCCGGACTGCGGCGCCGGACGAGGCCGGGGCCAAACCGTTCATCCACGTCGAGCTGCGGCGCAAGGACAAGGCTATCCCACCGGACCGCATGCTCAGGTAGATCTTCCAGGAGGCAGAGATGGATATTCGAGACCACATTCGCGCCGTACCGGATTTTCCCAAGCCTGGCATTCTCTTCCGGGATATCACCCCCGTGACCGAGAATCCGGCCGCGTACCGGGCCGCCCTGCAGGGGCTGGAGGAGTTGCTGGACGGCCTGGCGTTTGACAGTTTCGCCGCCGTCGAGTCCCGTGGCTTCATCTTCGGCGGACCGCTGGCCGTGACCATGGACAAGGGCATGGTCCTGGTCCGCAAGGCCGGTAAATTGCCGGCCAGGACACGCGCCGTCACCTACGCCCTGGAGTACGGCGAGGCAACCCTGGAAGCCCACGTCGACAGTTTCAGCCCGGGGGACAGGGTGGTCGTCGTTGACGATCTGCTGGCCACCGGGGGTACGGCCGTCGCCACGGCCGAACTGGTGGCCGCGGCCGGGGCCACGGTCTCGGCTTTTCTCTTCCTGGTGGAACTGGATTTCCTGGCCGGACGTGAGAAACTGACCGGCACGGCGCCCGTGTTTTCCCTTGTGCGGTACTAGCGGCGCTTCTATTTTGAGGCCCGGTCAAGGCTTTGGCAGACGGTGCCCCCGTAGCTCAGTTGGATAGAGCACCAGATTCCTAATCTGGGGGCCGTGGGTTCGAATCCCGCCGGGGGTACCACCGCTGTCAGGAGGCCGGGTTGGGCGGCGGGTCGGCCGTATGCTGCGCCCGGCCGAGGTAGCTATCGCTGAGTACCCGGTCTGCAGGTATCGCGGCCTCCACCGCCGACAACCAGTCATCCAACTCCGACAAGGCAAAGGGTTTCGTGAAGACGGGGCAGCCAAGCTCGGCTGCTGCAACTCGTTATGGCGGACGCCAACTACCGGCCGTCAGGGCCACTGAGGTCTGCCGGCAACCGGCCCTGAGCAGTCCCTGCAGAAAGTCCAACCCGGAACCGCTGCGCAACTGGATGTCGCTGACGATCACGTCCGCACAGGGTCCGCCGTCACACTCAGGGCACGCGAATCCACCGGCGAAGGAATAGACTTCATAGCCCCGCCGGCTGAGCGTGGCGGCCAGCAGGAGCCGGACCGTATCGTCTCGGTCAAAGACAAATGCCCGCAGTTGCATGCTGCCAATCCCCTGGGCGAGGACATTTTTCAGATAACGATTATCATAATCTAGCAGATCGCAATTGATGAAGCAAGGTCAGGTCCACGGCCTGCTCAGGGAACGTCCACCAAGGGTGCCATGGCCCCACTGGCCGGAGATGCCCCCCCGGCGTAGACGGGATCCGCGGTCGCGGACTCCGGCAATCCGTTCCAGAACCACAGATCAAAGTATCGCGAATGGTCCCGGGGCGTGTAACACGCCATGAAGTGTTCCCGGAAGCTGACCGGGAAAAGAGGCTTGTGCGGTGCGTACCAGTTCTGCTTGCTGAACGGCACCTGCCTGCGGGGGACCAGCCACACCGCCACGCGCCCTTCACTGATCGCCAGGTAGGTCTTGGGCGAAATCTCCCGGCCCGAGAGGCTGGAATCCATGACCGAGATGGGGTCGATCAACAACGGGTTGTCCGCGAACACGAGCAGCGGCCGCAGCCAGGTCGTCTGGAAACTGAGATTCTCGCCACCGCAGGCCATCGAAATCGTCAGGCCAGGATAGGCGCTCATGATCTCCTTCACATCCAGGGCCAGATCAGGAGTCCGCCCGATCTCATAGCTCACATAGCGCACCGCACGGTAGGCATTGACCGAGCCGGCCAGCAACGCGGTCAGCAAGGTGGCCGCCAGGACGACCTGTACGGGCCGCGGGCGGCGGGCGGCACCTGCAACTTCGAGATACCCGGCCCGCAAGAGTTTCCCCAGCAGGAACATGGTCGTCGGCACCAACGGCAGCAGGTGCACCGGTCCGGCGCCGGGCTTGGCAGCCAGGACCGTTGTCAGTCCAAAAACCGGCACCAACAACCATAATTCGACCCGGAACCGTCGCCAGAGCAGCGGACGTTCGGGCGCGGCCCAGACCAGACCGATCACCGGCAGCAGCAGAAAAGCCGCGTAACGCAAGGTCTGACCGAGGGTGTGAGCCTCCAAGCCGTGGGAAACCGCATTGGACAGCCAGCCCACGTAGTTGACCAGGGAAACCTGGGGGTACACAAAGAAGGGCGCGATCACGACCGCAACGGTCCCCAGCCCGCACAGGACCACGTCCCGGCGGCCAAAACGGCGCAGCACCAGGGCAAAAACCGGCAGAAAATAGATGGCACCGTGGGCCTTCAGGTTGATGGCAAAGCCGGCGGCCACCGCCACGGTCACCAGTGCCAGCACACGGCGTGAGCGGGCGCCCGCAAAAAGGCCCAGGCCAACGGCAAACAGCAGCAGCGCGTCGGGCCGGACCAGGTAGACCGCAAACCCCTGGGTCCAGTAATAGAGAACCGCCAGGGCAGTCACCGTCAGGGCCAGCAGGTCACGGCTCCGCCGAGCCACGGCCGCATACAGAAAGACCAGGCTGCCCAGGCTGCCGAAGATGGAAGCCACTTTGGCTGAGGCCAGGGATGGGCCCAGAATCTTGAGAAAAAGCCCGTTGGTCAGGAACACGGAGGGACCGTAGAGGACGCTGTAACGTTCGGCGGCGTCGAAAGCCGTGTAGAGGGGCCGGCCGGTCTGCACCAACCAGGAAAGGCAGGAAACGACGGGCTCGACTTCCCCAGCGAAACCCTTGGCCGTTACATACCAGCCGCCAATGGCCGCGAAAACTCCGATCAGGCCCAGCGCGACGGCTGTCAGCAGGGTACGACCGCGCCAAGGCGAATCGCCCGAATCGTGGCGCAGGGGGTGCAAACGCAGGAAAAACCAGGTCAGGACGGCGAATGCGGCAAAAGCCAGCACCATGTGCCGAGCGAAGAAGATGAACAGATCTAGAAGGTGGCGTATCACGTGGTGACCCGGGATTACATAAGCCACGCCATATCTTTGAGTTAGCAACAAGGGTTGGCGAGTGCCCATATGTTGCCAAGGTCCCTATTTTCACATATTTCTGACGATTATGTCAATGATATAATAGGGCGATTGCATAATTGCGGGGATTTGGCGCTCAGAAACCGGTTACGAAGGCAGGTTGAGGTACTTGATGAACTTGTTGTCATACATGGAGTGTAGATAAAGAGAAACGCGCCTGACCGCATCATCACAGTCATCAGGAAAGGATTCGCTGAAGGCGACAGCCAGGTCAGCCACCGTTCGTTCACCGTCGAGGCGCCGCCACAGGAACGCCCCGCGCTCCTCGAGCGGTACCCGTATGAAGCGTTTTTCCGCGCTCAATCGCGGCTGGACCAGACGCCCCAGAATCGGATCGCTGTAGCGAGGCATGAGCACCGCCACCTGACCCGAGTGGTCGTCGTCCTCGGAGTCGTACCGCCTGACCGGCACCAGACTTGCGTAATCTACGCCAGACCAGGGGTTCCGGCGCCTGAACGAGAGCAATCCCACAACAACCTCCAATAGGCGGCGCGGCCCCGACCGGACATCACCCGCAATCAACCGTTGATTCCTGGCCCAAAAGCCGTAGAATGCCGGCAGGATCCAACTGCACCGCCACTCACTCGCGCCAAGACCGGCGCTGCCGGGCCCTGGTCAGGGGCCAGAGCAGGGGGAGGAGACCATGGACCACACCACCACGGCCCGCGAGCGCTGGCTGGGCGCCATCTGCTACCTCTCCATCTTCGTCTTTGTCGCCATCATGGCCAAGGAACGCACGCGCTTCCTGGCGCGGCACTGCCGCCAGGGCTTCGCCCTGCTTTTTGCCGAGATGGTCGGGGTCGCCTTCATTTTCATCATCGACGCGTCCCTGGGCAAACTGCCTGTGCTGGGCTTCATCCTCGTTATCGTCCTGCGCCTGGTTTTCTTCCTGGCCGTCTTGTCTGTCTCGGTCCTGGGTTTCACCAAGGCGCTCTTCGGTGAAGAGTGGCGAATCCCTTACCTGGACGAACTGGCCGATCGGGTGCCCGTCGAAACCAATAGCCCCTGAGAGCGACAAGACGCACGCCACCAAGCCCTTACGGACGCGCCTTCAAGAATTGCGCATAATGTATATTATGTTAACTCCACTCGAATCCCAAGGCGCGCGCGATTCTTGCGGGTCCGTCAACCCAGGACGCTCTCCATCTTGTCCCGGATCTTGTCCTCACTGGCCGCACCCATCAACGAGTCCACCACCTGGCCGTTCTTGAAAAAAAGCAGCGCCGGAATCGAACGGATCCCCAGCTTGCCCGCTGTCAACGGATGCGACTGGATATCCATCTTGCCCACGGCGATTCGGCCGGCGAACTCACCAGCCAATTTTTCGACCGTCGGCGTCAAGGCTTTGCAGGGTCCGCACCAGGTCGCCCAGAAATCCACCAACACCGGCTTATCCGCGCCAAGTACGTCCGACTCGAAACCCGCGTCCGTGAATTCCAACAGATTCTCTGACATCATCTCGTCCTTTCCAGGTGGTTGAGCGCCCGCAAGCGATGCGCAGAAGTATACGATCCCGGCGGTCAATCCGCCCGGTCTTCGCACAAATCAAGAATCAGTTTTTCGATAATGATATTCGGTTGCAACGGAGATCCCTTCAAGCGACGCTCACAGGCCAAAGCCGCTTTCAGATTTCGGGACAGTCCGTCGGCGCCCATCGCGCGGGCCATGGGTTCCAAATATCGGATGCTGTATGGACTTTGCGCACTGAGAGCCGCGATCTCCTGGTTGCTCATGTTCTGCCGCCGGCCGGCCGCCAGGATCTGTCCCTTGCGCACCCGTGAAATCAGCAACGGAGCAATCTCATAGGCCGACTTTCCCCATTCCGACAGCCGAAACCAGGTCTTGAGCACCTGCCCTGCGCGCCCGGGTCCCAGACTGTTCGTGATCTCGTAGCCCTCGAGTGCGGCCTGATCCATGATCACGCGCTCCAACTCCTGGGAACTGATCTTGCCGCCCTGGTCTTCCGCCAACAAAGCCAGCTTGGCGATCTCCCCTTTGAGGCTGAGCAGGTCACTGCCCACCAGATCACAGAGCAACTGGGCCTGTTCCCGGGTCAGCGGCAGGTTCTCGCGTCGCGCGGCTTTCAGGGCCCACTGCACCAGCGCATCGCCCGTCGGCGGGCTGAAATCAAAAAGAAAGCCCTGTGATTGGCTCAGTTTCACCCACTTCTTCCGCTTGTCCACCTTCTCGGCCGTCATGATCAGGATCGTCTCCGCCACCGGTTTGGCCAGGTATCTTTCCATGGCCTCCTGACTGTCCTTGTCCCCGAGACAGCGATCGATATTCTTTACCCAAATGACCTGGACGCCCCCCAGCATGGGCAGCGACAAGGCCAGCTGCAGGATCCGCCCCACGTCCACCTGATCGCCCTGCAGGACGTGGTAGTTGAACGCAGCACCATCAGGGCCCAACGCATCCCTGGTGATGCGCTCGATGACACCTTCCATACGGTGGGTATCTTCGCCACCGAGGACGTAGACGGGGCGGAAGGACTTGTGCTTCAGGTCCTGGTTGACCAGTTCCTGAAACCCTGGCCCGGACTGCCTCTTGCGGTAACCCATGTCTACCAGTCCTCCACAACCAGCGCCAGAATGTCGCGCACTATTTCGGTGGCCGCCTCATCCCGGGCCGTTTCCTCGCTCGTCACGTCATCGTTCAGCACGTAATTGCCGGTGCCGGTGAACCTTCTCTTGTCAAAGAGCTTCTCGCCGGTGGCCCGGATCGTCGCGGTCAGGATCACCGCAATCTGCACCTGATATTCGGTGACCGTCAAATCCTGCCGGGCCGCCACCTCCCGCAGCGAGTACCGCATCACCTTGCCACTGACAATGGTATCGGCCTCGCTGGGATCAACGACCTTCAGGGTGTTGTCCAACTGCAGGGCCCGCGTGATCGCGTCAGCCAGGTCCACCCCGATATTGGGCTCGGGTGTCATGTTCTCCAGGTACTGCACATCGACCCGCTTGATGCTCTCGTCCACCCGCCCGCTGCTCGCTGAATAGATACCGCAGCCGGTGCCAAAGAGGAACACCAGCCCGAGGGCCAGCCCCCAGAAACAAAAACTCCGAACCATCACGCCTCTTCCTTGATGCCGTATTGTTTCAGCCGATAGCGAAACTTGTCCCGGTTCAGGCCCAGCAACCGCGCCGCCCGGGTCTGGTTACCCGCTGCGGCAACGAAAGCCTTGCGCACCAGGGTTTCCTCGAATTGGTGCACCAGATCCTCCAGGGCTATTCCTGCCTCAGGCAGCGGATTGACCAGCACGTTGTGCAGTGAGGCCGGCAGGTCCCCGACCGCCGGTTCCGCCTCCATCAGGTTCAGGTGTTTGCGCTCCAGAACCAGACCGTCCTCCAGCAGCACCGTACGCTCCATCAGATTCCGCAGTTCCCGAATATTGCCGGGCCAGCTGTACTCCGCGAACGCCGACCTCGCCGACTCCCCCACCTCGCGAAAACCCTTGCCGAAGCGCTCGTTGTAAATCCCAAGAAAATACTCGGCCAAGGGCCCGATGTCCTCCCGCCGATCACGCAACGGGGGCACCACCAACTGCACAACATTCAGGCGATAGAACAGATCCTCACGGAAACGTCCCGCCTTCACTTCACCGGCCAAATTCCGATTGGTCGCCGCCACGATCCGAACGTCCACACTGATGTCGGCGATGCCGCCCACCCTGCGGAACGACATCTTCTCCAGCACCCGCAGCAGCTTGACCTGGATCGGCAGCGACATCTCGCCGATCTCGTCCAAAAAGAGAGTGCCCGAATCCGCCAGTTCCAGCAGCCCCATCTTCTGGGTCGCCGCGTCGGTAAAAGCGCCTTTCTCGTGGCCGAACAGCTCACTCTCCAGCAATTGCTCGGGCAGGGCCGCGCAGTTGATCTCCAGGAACGGGAAGGTCCGGCGCGGCGACGTCCGGTGGATCAAATTGGCCAGCACATCCTTGCCGACGCCACTTTCGCCCTCGATCAGGACCGTCGTGCCCGAACCGCCGGCAATCTGGCGCACGATGTCATAGAGCTTGAGCATGGCCGGAGCCCGGCTGGCCACCACATCATCCATGCCACCGAACAGGTCGGACTGGGTCGTCGTGCGGAAGCGTTCCCTGGCCGGGGCCGTCTCCTCCAGGGCCTTGTCCACCACGGCCAGCAACTTGTCCAGTTGGATGGGTTTGTTGACGTAGTCGAACGCGTCCAGCTTCATGGCCTGCACGGCCGAATCGGACTCGCTGTAGGCAGTGATCATGACCACCGGCAGATGAGGCAGCCGCTGTTTCAAGGCCTGCAAGACCTGCAGACCCGTCATGTCCGGCAGGCGCAGATCCAGCAAGGCGATATCCGGCGGGCTGGCTGCGGCGCTTGCCAGGGCGATTTCACCAGTGGCGGCGGTCACCACGCTGTAGCCGCGGTCCTCGAGGGTCGCTTCCAGAAAAAGGCGGATGGCTTCTTCATCATCGATGATCAGAATGGACGGTTTCATGGAATGCATCGATACCTTGGCACACCGGTTGTAAACGGAGATGGACACTGCCGACGAAGGTTGGCCACGGGATTATGCTATGCGGTCAGGCCGGAAGCAAGCAGGGAAACCGTCAGGCCCATTGGCGAGACAACGGCGGCCGTCCTGAGGACGGCCGCCGCCATTAAAAACCGGGCCCGGAGCGACTGTCAGCGCGACCCCTCGCCCTTCAGCACGACACTCACGGTATCGAGCAGAATCTTGCCGTCCTGCCGGAAACCCGCCCGTGAGATATACTGCCGGTCGAGCTCGACCTTGCGCCGCACCGACTCCAGATCCTCGTCGTAGCCATTGATCACCTGGGCCAGACCCGTGATGCCCGGCAGCACCATCAACCGTTGATGATAATTGGGGATTTCTTTCTCAAGTTGACGGACAAAGACCAGGCGCTCGGGGCGCGGACCGATGAGGCTCATCTCACCCTTGAGCACGTTGACGAACTGGGGCACCTCATCCAGACGCGTCTTGCGCAGGAAACGCCCCACTCGCGTGACCCGGATATCGTTCTTGGCCGCCCACTGCGGGCCATTGGCCTCGGCGTTGACGCCCATCGTACGCAGTTTCAGGACCCGGAACGGACGTCCAGGCTGCAGCACCTTGCGCCGCTCGCTGCCATCGAATCCGGCCCGCGAGCGCCGCCGGTTCAGCCCCACCCGTTCCTGGCTGAAGAACACAGACCCCGGAGAGTCCAGTTTGATAATCAGGGCGAGCAACGGCAGGATAAGCCCAAAGACACTGAGGGCCACAAGCGAAACAGCAACATCAAAACCACGTTTGAGGGCAAGATACCAGTTTGCCGGCAATGAAAAATGTTGATCCGTCCTGGCCGCACCAACCGTACTGCCGACGGCCTGGCCTGGGGCAAAGGAGTTCAGCCCGCTCAACGGCGCCGTTGCGGCACCCGTCCCACCTAACGACACGATCGGCCCGGATCCGGCTGCCATGCCCGGTGCCTTCGCGCGTTCACGGCGATTCTTGGCAATGGGTTTTCTATTCATTTCGCCACCATTAAAAGACTTCGAAAGAAGTCAGTCCCTCTACCCCGACGGGCACCCGTGCAATCCCCGCAATCGTGTTAAAAGATTTTACACGCCGGCCTCCCCCGAGAACTGACGCGACTCTTAACTGAAACTGAATTGTACCTGATTTTTGGGTTTAATGCAACTCTGTTTTTTAATTTTGGAAAGATTTGTGCGCCTATTTACCAAGCCCGAGCACTCGCTTCCACAAAATCACGGTTGCTAATCGCTTGAAAAAGAGGCATCCTACCAATCGCGCCGGTCATTCCGGCTAAGAAGCATTTTTGATCTTTCAACTTCAAGAGTATGTCCATGCAGTTGCCGAAGTCACTAACAACCCGAACATTTGCCGTGATCGGATTTTCCGTTTTCATCTACGCGGCGGTCGCGTTTTTTGCAGGATGGGGTGAACTTTGGGCTGAGTTGAAGGGTTTCCCAACTTCGTTGATGGCCCCGGTTGCCCTGTTGTCCCTACTCAACTATGGCCTGAGATTTTGGCGCTGGGAAGTTTTCCTGCGGGCGCTCGGGGTCCGTCTGCCCTGCCGCGAGAGCCTCGGGCTCTACTTCGCCACCTACCTGATGGTGATCACGCCCGGCAAGGTCGGTGAAGTCTTCAAGGCAGGTATTCTCCGCGAGAGGTACGGTGTCAGCCTGGGCCTCGGCCTGCCCATCGTCCTGGCCGAACGGGTCTACGACTTTCTGGCCGTGTTGATTCTGGCGGTCGGCGGTGTCTTCTTCTGGCCCGGTTCCCTGACCGGGCTGACCACGGGGTTGCTGGCTGCGGCCTGCATCCAGCTTCTGCTGCTGCTCTTTCAGGCCAGACCAGTGCGGCGCCGTCTGGTGGGCAAGGTCGCCTCCTCTCCTCTGCTCAGCCGCTACCAGGTAGGCATCGACGAGTCCTCGGAAACACTGGCCCGCCTGATGGGACTGCGCCTCGGTGCGCCCGCGCTCCTGGTGACAGTCGTCGCCTGGCTGGGCGAAGGGATCGGGCTTTGGCTGATTTGCCGTGGCCTGAACTTCGACATACCCGCCGGCCAGGCCTTGTTCGTCTACGCCGCCGGAACGATCATCGGGTCCCTGTCTTTCCTGCCCGGCGGCCTGGGTGGCACCGAAGCCACCATTATCTGGCTGTTGCAGTCCCTGGCCATGGCCCGTCCGCTGGCCGCGACCGCCGCTCTGCTGGTGAGACTGTTCACCTTGTGGCTGGCCGTTGTGGTCGGCTTGTTTTTCTTCCTGGCCAATCGGCACCTGTTCGCCAACACCGCTGACGAGTCCCCGCCAGGTCTGCAGCCCAAATCCGACTGAATCAGGGATTTACGATCCGATCGTAGGCCAACCAGATCGTCGCCAGCGCCGCCAGGGAACCCAGGATGAACGGGACATTGGCGCGGACCCAACTCGGCCGAGTGTACTCGACGCTGATCGTATCGCCAGGGTAGACCAGCGGATTACCTTCCTCATCGCCGTACATCAGGTAGGCCGACAAGTCCACGACCTTCGCCTGGTTGCGGATGCCGTCGTTGTGGACCCAGTAGATCCGCTCCTTGTTGGCGGTCTGGGTGGGAGCGCCGGCCAGCATCAGCACATCCATCAGCGGCGTGCCGGTCTTTATCGGCACCACCGTTGGCACGCCCACGCTGCCGAATATCTTCACCCCGTCGGCGGCGTTCACCCCGGGAATTCCCTCCTGCAGGCTCGGAATGATCAGGGTGTCACCATCCTTCATGGCAAACTCCCCCACGTCCTCACCGATCATCAGACCGGACAGATTGACCGGGTGGACTTCGGGCACGCCGTCCGTCTCGCGAATGACCCTCGCCTCGCTCAGGTTCGCCGAGTCCAGGGGCCCGCCGATCGAGCGCAACACATCCCACAGGCTGGGCTCCGCGTCAAAATTCAGCATACCTGTCTGCGCCACGGCGCCCAGGACATAGATCCGCACCGTGCCACTGCGACCGGCTTCGAGATACACCGTGTCCAGGGTCGGGTAGAACAGGCGCAACTTCTGTTTGAGCAGCACGCCGGCCTCAGCCAGATTCAGGCCGCCCAGATGCACGCTGCCCACGGGTTCGATCGTGACGGCCCCGGTGGCGTCCACCACGATCTGCTGATCCAACTCCGGCCGGCCCGGCACCGTCACCTGAATCCGGTCCCCCGGCTTGAGCGGACCGGAGACGTCGATCGTCGTTTGTGCCACAGCCAGCAGGGGATTGAGCATGAAGCTCACCAGCGCCAGCCAGGCGACCGGTCGCCAACGCCGCTGAAGCTGCTCATTGCCGAGTGTCGTCCGCATGCTTGCCTCCATAATCATGCATTCTCCTGATACCAGGCGACGGTCCGGCGCAGGCCCTCATCCAGGCTGACCGAAGCCTCATACCCCAGGTACTCCCGGGCCAGGTCGACCGACGCCTGCGAGTGCCGCACATCCCCGGCGCGGGCCTTGTCATACTCGGGGTCGATATCCACACCGAGCAGCCCCCGGATCCGCAGGCACAAATCCTCAACGGTAATTCGGCCCCCGAGGGCCACGTTGTAGGACCGGCCCCCGGCATTCGGCGCCGCGTTGCAGGCAGCCACGTTGGCTTCGACCACGTTCTGGATGTACGTGAAGTCCCGCGACTGCCCGCCATCCCCATGAATCGTCGGCGCAACACCCTGCAGGAAAGCCGTGATGAACTTGGGCACCACCGCCGCGTACTGGCTGTTCGGGTCCTGCCGAGGCCCAAACACATTGAAGTAGCGCAGTCCGACCGTGCTGAGACCATAGAGCTTGTTGAAGACCGCGCCGTATAGTTCGCTGACCCTCTTGTTCACCGCGTAAGGCGACATGGGGCGGGGCTGCATGCCTTCGTGCTTGGGCAGTTCTTCGGTGTCCCCGTAGATCGAACTGCTCGCGGCGTAAACGACGCGGCGCACACCCTCCTGGTGCGCTCCCCAGAAGACGCGCAACGTGCCGCCGATGTTGTGCTCATCGCTGGTCAGCGGATCCGCCACGCTGCGCGGCACACTCGGCAGGGCCGCCTGGTGAAAGACGCAGTCCACGCCCTGGCAGCACTCCCGCACCGTGTCGATATCGGTGATCGAGCCCTCGACGAACCGCAACTCGCCCAGCAGGTCGGCAATGTTCTCGCGGCGTCCGGTCGATAGATTGTCCAGAACCACGACCTCGTGGCCCTCGCTCACCAGGTGTCGTGACAGGTGGGATCCGATAAAGCCGGCTCCGCCCGTCACCAGATACTTGCTCATGGGCAACTGGTCCTTTGCTTGGCGCCCGCGTTCCCCCACCCGGCGCGCCGCCACTACAGCTTGATAAGATTATCCGACTTGTGCCCCTTCAGGGCGTTGCGCGTGTCGATCACCACCGGTCCGGCCTCCAGCAGGATCGTGTGATCCACCTCGGCATGCGGCGTGACAATAACCACGGCATCGAAACCGCCAACCGCCGCGGCCGCCAACTCGACCAGTTTCTCGCCCCGGATCATCGGCGGCGTGCCAACAACGTGGGGATCATGCCACGCTGTCTCGGCGCCGAGTTCGGCCAGCAGTTCGAGAATATCCAGCGCCGGCGACTCGCGCATGTCATCGATCCCCGGCTTGTAGGCCACGCCCACGACCAGGATCCGGCTGCCGTTGACTGCCTTGCGGCGCTGGTTCAAACCACTGGTCACCAGTTTGACCACATGTTTGGGCATGAAACCGTTGACCTGACCGGCCAGTTCGATGAAACGCGCCTCGCTGCCGGCCTGCTTGGCCTTCCAGCTCAGGTAGAACGGATCGATCGGGATGCAATGCCCACCGAGACCGGGCCCGGGATAGAACGGCATGAAGCCGAAGGGCTTGGTCGCGGCGCCGTCAATGACCTCCCAGACATCGATGTCCATGGCGTCGCACATCAGGGCAATCTCGTTGACCAGCCCGATGTTCACGCTGCGGAAAGTGTTCTCCAGCAGTTTCACAGTTTCGGCGACACGCACCGAGGACACCGGCACGACTGTTTCCATGACCTGGCCATAGAGGTTGCGCGCCACTTCAGTGCACTGCGGTGTCACGCCGCCAACGACCTTGGGAATATTGATGGTGTTGAAAGTCGGATTGCCCGGATCCACCCGCTCGGGCGAGAAGGCCAGGAAGAAATCCTCGCCCACGGTGAAGCCCTTCTCCTGCAACAGCGGCAGGATCACTTCCTCGGTCGTGCCCGGGTAGGTCGTACTTTCCAGCACAATCAGCATGCCGGCATGCATGCATTCGGCGATCGAGCCCACGGCAGCCTGGATGTAACTGATGTCCGGATCGCGGGTCTTGCCCAGCGGCGTTGGTACGCAGATATTGACGCTGTCGACCTCGGCCAGCAGGCTGAAATCCGTCGTGGCCTTGAGGTGGCCTGATTCCACCACAGCGCGCAGTTCGTCCGCCTCCGTATCGATGATGTAGCTCTCGCCGGCGTTGATCTGGTTCACTTTGTCCTCGGCCAGATCAAAGCCCACCACATGGAATCCGGCCCGGGCGAAGCCCACGGCCAGCGGCAGGCCCACATAGCCCAGGCCCAGAACGCCCAGGGTGGCTTCCTTCTTCTGCAACTTGCTGATCAGGTTCTGCATGGTATCCCTCGTCGCTGGTGGAATCCGTGGCCTGCCGCAACAGACCGTGTCGGGCAAGCCTTTGCCGGGCCGCCTGACTGCTTCGCACATCTCTTCGGCAAGTTAGTCGGTCGGGTTGATCTCAATCTGCTTCGTCAGCCCGATCCCGGTCCCGGAAGACCGTGCGCAGCGCGCCCATCTCCCGCCGTAGCTCTCGCAATTCCATCACTTTGTAATACAGGCGGCGCAAAACCGAAAGCACAAAAAGACCCATCAGGCCCAAAACCAACCGGCGATACCAGGGATTCAAGGAGGCGCCATGACTGTCAAAGACATGTCCCAGCGTCCGGGCAAAGGCGACAAGGATGAAAATGAAGGCCACGGTGAGGGCCGCATGGACCAGGCCGCTTGAAAAATCCTCGCGGCAGCGCAGATACTGGCGTACGGGGAAATCGACACCCTGTCCTTCGCGGAACCTTGAGCCGAATACCTCGGACTTCCTACGGGATCTCTTCGAAATCAGCATCGTCGATCCCCTGTTCAGTCAAGTCGGA
>JAJRWA010000150.1 GCA_024277025.1 Candidatus Krumholzibacteriota bacterium
AGGCTGGCCTGTCGGTGAGCGGGGAAATCGACATAACCGGTTGATTTCCCCGCCTTTTCATTACATCCTAAGACGTTATGAAGACCACCCGATTTTTCAAACGCCTTTGGCTGTTCCTGATCCGCCTGCAGCGCGAGATCGCCTACGACGACTGCATGGGCATGGCCGCGCAGATCGCCTACTATACGATGCTTGGTTTGTTTCCCTTCCTGATCTTCCTGCTGGGCCTGTTGAGCACGTTCCCGCTGGGCGAATCGCTGCAGCCCCTGATGCTGGAGGAACTGCGGTCCCAGATGCCCATCGAAGCGGCCCAGTACGTGACCGAGACGGCGTTGAACCTGCTGCCGAGCCGCAACCAGGGCCTGCTCAGCGTGGGTCTGCTGGCCTCGCTGTGGGGCGCTTCGATGGCCATTGGCGCCCTGATCACGACCATCAACCGGGCCTACAATATCCGGCCCCGGCGCAACATGGTGGTGCAGAAGATCTACGCCATTGCTCTGACTCTGGTCTTGTCGGGGCTGTGGCTGGCCTCGATGACGATCATCCTGGTCGGGCCGCGCTTTACTCAGGAGATATTCCAGTTCTTGGGAATCGCCAGCGAGACCAACACCTTCTGGACCAGCATCCGGCTGCCCATGGCCTTCCTGCTGAACCTGCTGGCTCTGTCGATCCTGTATTACATTGCGCCCGAAGCGAAACAGAAATTCCGCTGGATCCTGCCCGGCGCCCTGACGTCAACCATTCTGTGGATGGGGGCGTCGTCGGCCTTCCGGCTCTTCCTGCGCAATTTCGGCGCCTACAACAAGACCTACGGTTCGCTGGCCGCGGTGGTGATTCTGCTGGTCTGGCTGTGGATCTCGGGTTTTGTCTTCCTGCTCGGGGCCGAGATCAATGCTCTGATGAAGCGCCAGGAACAGGAAGACGGCATCCGCCCCTTCCGCCGCCTCTACTAGGAGTTCAGATGTCCAATCGAATGACGACCAGATGGGACGGCGGGATGCGTTTCGTCCACACTTCGGCCTCGGGCCACGAGGTGATCACCGACGGGGATACCACGCGCGATCCGTCGCCGATGGAATTGATCCTGCTCGGAGTGATCGGGTGCACGGGTGTGGATGTGACTTCGATCCTGACCAAGATGAAGGAGCCCCTGGAGGGCCTGGAAGTGAGCGCCGATTTTGAGCGGGCGGAGGAGCATCCGCGGGTGTACACGAAGATTCATCTGACCTACCGTCTGCGTGGGCACTTGAATGAGAAGAAGGTCCAGCGGGCCATTGAGCTTTCGGAAAACAAGTACTGCTCGGCGTCGGCGATGGTCGGCAAAACGGCTGAAATCACCCACGAATACGTGATTGAAGCCTGATTTTGGCCTGATACAGGCCTGACTATTGATATCAGAGTCGATTATTGTTAATGTGATTGCTAGGAATCGCCGATCCGATCTGCCCTTTCGGTTTGGCCAGACCAGCCGCCCTTAGCGTGTGTTGATCCCATCTGACACCGTTAGTGCTCTACTTAGCTGGGAGTAGTCCATGCCTCGCCGCCTGTCTCTGTCCGTGGTCCTATGCCTGCTGGGCGTAGTTCAGTTGATGTCACCTGCGGGCGCGGTGGAAATCGACAAATCCCTGCAGGATGAATTTGCCGGTAAGGACCAGGAACAGTTCGTGCGTGTGCTGATGGTTTATGATCGGCCCAACATCCTGGATCCGGGCGACGTTTCTCCGCAGCAGAAGGCCGATCCCAAGAAGCGCCGCGCGGCGGCTCTCGCGGCCCTCAAGAAGAAAGCCCTCCTGGCCCAGACCAATGCTGCCAGCGTTCTGACCGACCCCGCCCTGCAGTCCGGTGTGCGTAATGTGTACTACCTGTATTTGGCCAATGCCATTGTCTTTGAGGCCAACCGGAAAGCCGTTGATATCCTGGCCGACCTGCCGGACGCGGCCATTCTGTTTCATGATCAGGCCTATGACCTGACGGCCGACACCCGGCCGGGTCTTAACCGGGCGTCACCCACCAAGAATACTGCGGCCACCGACACGGTCTGGAGCGTGAAATATATCAATGCTGACCAGGTGTGGCGCGAGCTCGGCTATGACGGCAGCGGGGTCGTGGTGGCCCACATCGACACGGGCGTGTGGCTGGCGCATCCGGATCTGGCCGGACGGCTGTGGACCAACCCCGGCGAGATCCCGGACAACGGTATTGATGACGACAATAACGGCTATATCGACGACGTCATCGGCTGGGACTTCGGCGTCGGGGACAACAACCCCAACGACGACAGTCCCGGCGGCGGCCACGGCACCCACACCGCCGGCAACGTGTGCGGTGACGGCACGGGCGGCACCCTGACCGGTACGGCGCCCGGCGCTCGCCTGATGGTCCTGAAGGTCTGGCGGGCCGACGGCAGCGGCGGCACCCTGGGCACGATCTGGCTGGCCCAGCAGTATGCCGCCGAGAACGGTGCCCGCATCATCACCATGTCCCTGGGCTTTTCCGGCGGCGTGGCCGAGTCCTTCCGGCGGTCCGACCGCTACAACGCCAACAACCTGCGCGACGCCGGGGTGGTTTTCTTCAACTCGGCCGGCAACGATCATTTTGCCCAGACGCCGCCGGTGGAGCTGACGCTGACTGCGCGCATCCCCGCGCCGTGGAACGGATTGGCTGTGCCGCACAGCAGCACCAGTGGCATCATTTCGGTTGGCGGCACCGGCTACCGCAGCGACGTCCTGTATTCGAACAGTTCCCGGGGGCCGGCCAAGTGGGACGACGTCGAACCCTGGAACGACTGGCCCTACGATCCGGGCCCGGGCCTGATCAAGCCCGATGTGAGCGCGCCGGGCGTGAACGTCAATTCGACCGTGATCGGCGGCGGCTACAGCGGCGATACCTGGAGTGGCACGTCCATGTCGTGTCCGCACGCGGCCGGGGTGGCGGCCCTCATGCTGCAGAAGAACCCGTCGCTGTCCCCGGCGGGCGTGGACTCGCTGATGGAACTGAACGCCATTGATCTGGGCGTCGTCGGCAAGGACAACATGTTCGGCGCGGGACGCCTGGATGCCTTCCTGATCGTCAGCGCGGTGCCGGCGGACCAGCAGCCGGATCTGACCTGGACCAGTGTGCTGCCGGACCCGGCCGGCGATTCGATCATTGATCCGGGCCGCAGCAATGACATGGCTTTCGAGCTGCGCAACGCCAGTCAGGTTGTGGCGGCCGTGGGCGTGACCGCCAGCCTGGCCGTGGTCGCCAATCCGTGGGTGACGGTGGCCGATCCCGACGGCAGCTTCGGCGATATCCCCATCGGCGGTCAGGCCGACAACACGGGCGGTGTCTTCAGCCTGGCGGTGGCAGCCGACGCGCCGCAGGGCTACGAATTCACCATGCTGCTGACGGTTCGTGCGGCCTCGGGCTATGAGCAGACTTTCGACATCGCTTGGTCGGTGGGCCTGCCCGACTGGCGCACCCATGATCTGGGCGGCATCTACCTGACGATCACCGACCAGGGCAGCATCGGCTACCTGAGCCAGGATCAGGTGGAGGGCGCCGGGCTGGGTCTTCAGGACAACGGCAGCAATCTGTTTATCGGCTCATTCTGGGCCGGAACCGACGTGGACTACATCTGCAACCGGGATTACGACGGCCTGGGCAGCGAAACCCACGAGTGGGTAGTGTCCGATATTGATCCGAACGGCCGCGTGCGCGATCTCGGCGCTCTGGATTCAGACCAGACTTTTGCCGCGGTGTTCACCGACGGCGGTCACGCCAGTCCGAAGCCGCTGCTGGTCGAACAGACGACGATGGCCTTCGGTCTGCCGGAGAACGACCAGTTCGTGATTCTGCAGTATGAGTTGACCAACAACGGACCCGAGCCTCTGCCGGAGTTGTTCAATGGCGTGTTCTGCGACTTCGATATCGGGGACTCGGGGGCCAACCTGGGCGGCACCGACAGTTCACGGAACCTCTCCTATCTGTATGAGGACGGCGGCACGTACGTGGGCATGGCGTTGCTCGGCGAGGCCGACTCGGCCCAGAACGTGACGGTGATCAACAACCCGTTCTACGTTTATCCGACCAGCGCCATCGAAGACGGCAACAAGATGCGGATGCTGCGTGGCCTGATCAGCGATCCGGTCGGGCCGACGCCGGATGACTGGTCCGCCCTGACCTCGTCGGTGGTCAGCCTGGATGCCGACGGCGGGCAGGCTATCGTGGCCTACGCCCTGGTCATCGGCGAGGGTCTGGCGGCGATCCAGGCGGCGGTCGATGCGGCCAACGCGGCTTACGACACCACGACACCGATTGATCCGGACAAACCGGTCAAGGTCTTTCGCCTGGCCCAGAATGCGCCCAATCCGTTCAACCCCGAAACTGAGATCAAGTACATCGTGCCAGTAGAAGGCCAGGTGGATCTGGCGGTCTACAACCTGCACGGCGCGCGCGTGCGCACGCTGGTCAACGAGATCATGCCCGCGGGCGAGCAGTCGGTCCTGTGGGATGGGCGCAATGAGGCTGGTAATCGGGTGCCGAGTGGGATGTATTTCTACAAGTATGTCAGTGGGGGACAGAGTGTGGCGAAGAAGATGACTTTGATCAAGTGATATGGAACGGCCAGTCAAGTAAGAACAGACCTTTCCCTTAGCCCCGACCGCCTCGGTCGGGGCTCTTCTTTTCTTGATAAGAGGGAAGAGGCATGATCGACGGTCGATCAGACTGATGTCCGTGCATTCGAAGCGCACAGGATTCTGCGCGTACGGGGCTTACGCCCTCGAGCGTAAGCGGGAGCCCCCCCGGCTTTGTCGGGGAGGCACGCAGAGTTTGACATTTGCGGGATGATAATGGCGAATCCCTCCGTGAGCCGCTGAAAGCATCACGAAAGGAAACCCCATGTCAGATTGCCAGAGTCTAAATCATTCGAGTTGGGATTGTAAGCACCATGTTGTCTTCATTCCCAAGTATCGCAAGAAGGTGATTCTTGGTCAGATCAAACAGTACCTTGGTGCAATCATCCGAAAACTGGCCGAGCAGAAAGAAAGCCAGATATAAGAAGGGCTCTTGGTGTCCGACCATCTGCAAATGTTGATCAGCATCCCACCGAAATACTCGGTTGCCCAGATGATCGGGTACATAGAGGGGAAAAATGCGATCTACATAGCCCGAGAGAATTTGCTGGCCGGAAAAGGAA
>JAJRWA010000151.1 GCA_024277025.1 Candidatus Krumholzibacteriota bacterium
GTGCTGGAGATGGAGGCGGCCGAACGCGAGGGTGATCTGGCCAAGGCTTCGGAACTGAAGTACAGCGGCCAGGTGCAGCTCGAGGCCGAGATCAAGGCGGCCTACGCCGAACTGGCCCGGGTGCAGGGCGACAACCCGCTGCTGCGCGAAGAGGTCGAGGAGAACGACGTGGCTCTGCTGGTCAGCAAGTGGACCGGCATTCCGGCCCAGCGCCTGGTCGAGGAAGAAACAACCAAGCTGCGCGAGCTGGAGAAGCATCTGACCGCGCGCGTGGTTGGCCAGGATCAGGCCGTCGAGCAGGTGGCCCGCACCATCCGGCGTTCGCGGGCCGGGTTGACCGATCGCAACCGGCCGCTGGGTTCGTTCCTGTTCCTGGGGCCCACAGGCGTGGGCAAGACCGAGTTGGCCAAGACCCTGACCGAGCAGCTGTTCGACGACGAGTCGGCGCTGATCCGGCTGGACATGTCCGAGTACATGGAGCGGCACGCGGTCAGCCGGATGATCGGTTCGCCGCCGGGCTATGTCGGGCACGAGGCCGGCGGGCAGCTGACCGAGGCGGTGCGGCGCCATCCGTACAGCGTGATTCTGCTGGACGAGGTGGAAAAGGCGCACCCCGAGGTGATGAACATCCTGCTGCAGCTGCTGGACGACGGTCGGCTGACCGACGGCAAGGGTCGGGTGGTGGACTTCACCAACACGATCGTGATCATGACCAGCAACCTGTGCCAGGACGAGCGTTACGACAACGCGGCGGAGACCGTCCTGCTCGAGGGTCTGGCCGGTCACTTCCGGCCCGAGTTCCTCAACCGGCTGGACGGGATCATCCGGTTCAACAGTCTGGGTGCCGAGCTGATTGCCGAGATCGTCAGGCTGGAGCTGGACAAGGTCAGCCACAACCTGGGTGAGCAGGAGCTGACGCTGGAGGCCACCGACGCGGCCATCGCCAGGCTGGCCGAGCTGGGCTACGATCCGGCGTTTGGCGCGCGACCGGTCAAGCGCGTGATCCAGCGCGAGGTGCAGGACCGCCTGGCGGATCTGATCCTGGCGGGTGAGGCAATGCCGGGATCGGTGCTGGTGCTGGATGTGGGTGACGACGGGTTTGTCGTCAGGCCGCAGAGCGCTGCCGTGGGTAGTGGCTGAGCGATGGCCGGCACTTCCGGCTTCTGCTGGACCTTCAATACGGTTCCCGGAAACATCTTGCCGCCCGCAGTCACCGGACTCGCGGGCGGCAGGGAATCGGCAACCGGACCCTCGCAAGTGAACATTGGCTTGCAGAATTCCTACCAGTCTGGTATGATCTCAATCTGATCCGCGACCGTTCAGGAGGCTGACCTCATGTTACGATGCCAGGCAATCGCCAGATCCATGCCGCTGATCTTGCTCCTCTGGTCGGTGTTCACCGCTCCGGGCTTCGCCGCCGCCGCCGGCAGTTTTACTGAGACTTTCGCTACGACCCAGTACAAATCCTCCTTCACGACCGCGGTCTGGGATACGGTTGCCGGCGAACTCAGGCTGCCGCCCTTCGTTCTGACCACGCTCGGTACCTTCGTGACCGCCGGTTCCGCCGAAGATGTCTGTCTCGAGGGCGACTACCTCTACGTCGCCGACGGCAGCAGCGGCGTGCAGGTCCTGGACGTGACCGATCCTGCTGCGCCTACTCTTGCCGGTGCGATCTCCACGCCCGGGGGCGCCGCCGGTCTCGCGGCCGAGGGCAATCGCCTCTACGTCGCCGACCGCGGCTTCGGTCTGCAGGTCCTGGACATCAGTGATCCGACGAACCCGGTTCTGATCGGAAACTATGACACCGCCGGTTTCGCCTTCGATGTCGCCGTTTCCGGCGACTATGCCTACGTCGCCAACAACAATCAGCCCGTCTCGGTCATCGATATCAGCGATCCGGCATTTCCGGTCCTGGTGACATCGATCCCCATGTCCAACTTCGCCCAGGGTGTCGCCGTCGAGGGGAAGATGCTCTTCGTCGCCGACGGCTACGCGGGGTTGGCGGTCATCGACATCATCGACCCGAGCGCGCCGATCGAGCTGGCCCATGTCGACACACCGGGCTTCGCCCGCAACGTTGTGGTCTCGGGCAACATCGCCTATGTCGCCGACCTCGATGCCGGGCTCCACGTAGTCGATTTCACCAACCGCGGGACCCCGGTGAGCGTCGGCTCTCTCGCCACCCCTGAACCCACGGTCGGGCTTTGCGTCGACGGCGACTGGCTCTATCTCGCGAGCACCGGCAGGATGTACGTCGTGGATATCAGCGACCCGGCCAATCCGGTCCAGCGCCACGAGTGGGTCGGCACCGGCGGCGCCTCGGCGGTGGTTGTCGGCGGCGAAAACGCTTTTCTGGCCGATGGGTCCGTCGGCGGCGTCCAGGTGATCCGGGTTGCGGATGCTACCGGCAGCCCGGTTGAAGTCTTCGCCTATTCCCAGGGCACCTGTACTCCGGCCATCGCAGGCAACTACGCCTATGTCGGCCGGTACGCCGGCTTTTTTCAGGGGTACGAAATGTTGACCTTCGACCTGAGCAATCCGGTGAATCCTGCGTACCGCGGCGCGCGCCCGATCTCGAGCATTCCGCAGGATCTTGTCATCGCGGGGGATTTTCTTTACGCCGCCCTGAATGAGGCGGGACTGACTTCTTTCAGCCTGGTCAATCCGATCACCCCCACCCAGGGGTTCGGCTACGATCCGGGCGGCGCCGCCATGGAAGTCGCGGTCGCCGGCAACACCCTGTTCGGTGCCTTCTGGGACTCGACACTTCACGCCGTGGACGCCGCCACTTGGAGTGTGCGGTCGATCCACGCCCTGCCCGAGCTGGCCCGGGACCTCGTGGTGGAGGGCAATATACTCTACGCGCCGTGTGGTGGCTCCGGCCTGCAACTGGTCGACATTTCCGATCCTTCGGCCCTGTTGTTCGCCGGGCAGTTCGTTCCGGCCAGCGGCGCCTATTCCGTGGCTGTGAATGGGAACCGGGCGTACGTGGGGGGCAACGACGGCTGGTATGTGCTGGATGTGAGCAACACGTCGGCCGTCACGCAGATGAGTTACAGCGCCTTGGGCGAATTCGTCACGGGGATCACGGTGACGGGGGACATCGCTTTCGTCACGACTCCGTCCAAACTGCAGGTTGTCGATATCAGCTCGCCCTGGTCTCCGTCGTACGTCAGTTCCACTGCGGCCACGCTGGGCTTCGACGAGCCCGTTCTCTACGGTGACCAGCTCATGGTGCGTGATTCGGATTTGGAGGGTTTCAGGATTTTTCGCGTGCGCGAACGTCTGTTCGATCAGACGACGGCGGTCGGCTTATCCACCGTTCTGGACTCGCCGCTGCCGGATATCTGTCGGGCGCAGATCATCGCCGATCAGGACGACGCCGTCCGCTGGGAGCTGAGCAACGGCTACTCGTTCCAGGAGGCCACCGCCAACGGGGACTGGCTCCAGTTCCAGTTTGCGGGTGATTCCATGCGTTGGTCCGCGACACTGGTTCCGGTCACGCCGGACGTCAACCCGACGGTGCGGGATCTGCGTATCAACTGGCTTTATAACCAGGCCGCCATCGATGCCATTGTCGATGTCCCCAATGATCAGGGGGGGCAGGTGCGTCTGCAATTCACGCGCTCGGGCCGCGACTTCGCCGACGAAACCGGTGCGGCAGCGGCAAGCTACACGATCTATCGCCGCGCTGACGACCCTCTGCTGAAGCAACGACTCGCCGCCAGGAAGCCCGAAACCGGCGCCGAACCCGTTGGGCTTGAAACTGTCAGCTTCGATGGTCACGACTATGTGCAGGGTGGACCCGCCAAGGCCAACGGCTTTCCCCCGGGCATCTGGGAATCCATCACCAGCCTGGGCGCCAGGCAAGCCGATACCTATCTCAGTCTCGTACCGACGCTTTCGGATTCGGGCACCGTCGTCCAGCCCTCCGTCTACACCGTCGTTACCCACACGACCACGCCGGCGGTGTGGTATGTGAGCCTGCCGGACAGCGGCTTCTCGGTGGACAACATCGCGCCCGGCGTGCCGCAGGGATTCACCGCGGCGTACGGCGACGCGGCCACGACTCTGGCCTGGCTCGCCTCGCCCGAGCCCGATTTCCAGTACTATCGCGTGTATCGTGGCGTCGGCGACGGCTTCGTACCGTCGCCGGCCAACCTGGTCCAGGCGACGGCTTCCGCCGGCTGGGTCGACCCCGTCGACAATCCCTGGCGGTTCCGCTACAAGATCACCGCCCTGGATCATGCGGGCAACGAGAGCGAAGCCGCCGTCGTCGGCGAGGTTTCCGCGGTGCCCGGCGGTCTGCCGACGCAATTCGCCCTGCACCAATGTGTGCCCAACCCCTTCAACCCGACAACGACGATCGGCTACGATCTGCCAAAACGCACGACTGTCCGGCTGACTGTATTCGACGTGGCGGGGCGCCTTGTGCGGTCACTGGTCCCGTCCGAGGTGCTTGGCGCGGGTCGCCATGAAGTTGTCTGGAACGGTCGCAACGAGAGCGGCAGGAGTGTCTCCGCCGGGCTGTATTTCTTCAGGCTCGAGGCGGGTGGTTTTCAGGCGACCAAACGCATGACTCTGGTCAAGTGATCCCTGTTGAAGAGTCCATCAGCCAACCACGAGTCGCCCGGCCCCTGCGGTCCGGGTATGTATCCGACAAAGACCCGTCCGGCAGGAGGTCTACAACCAGAAGGTCGGCAGCGGGCGGTTCCTCACCGGGAACTCTACCGCCGCCGCACCCGACCGGCGACCCGCTGCAGACCCCAGGTCGCGGCAAATTCATCCAGGGCCGCTGATTCCGCGCCACGGTAACGCATCTGGCCGATCTCCAGCTCGCAGGGTGCCGCGCTATCCAGCGTCACCAGACGGCGGCTCAGGCGCGCGCTGTCCCGACCGGCTTCCAGTTTCCCCCGCAGGCTCCTGGCACCCCGCACCGGTAGAGCGGCCACCCGCGCCAGGTCGGCGTAGATGGCCTCCAGGTTGTCGAACTCGGCCAACAGCGCCACCGCCGCCTTGGGCCCTACGCCGCGCACCCCGGGAATATTGTCGGCGGCGTCGCCGGTCAGGGCCAGATAGTCGCCAACCTGATCGGCGCGCACACCCATCCGGCCGGGCACGCCTGCAGCCGTCCACCAGTCGTCCTTGGCCAGATTATAGATGCGCACGCCGGGTGCCAGCAACTGGGCCAGATCCTTGTCGCCGGTGACGATGACCACTTCGTGTCCGGCAGCGCGCAGGCGACCGGTGAGCGTGGCGATCAGGTCGTCGGCCTCGTAGCCCGGTGCCATGACCGTGGCCAGGCCCATGCGCGCGGCGAGTTCCCGGCACAAGTCGAACTGCGGCACGAGCTCTTCAGGTGGCGAGCCGCGGTTGGCCTTGTATGCGGGAAACATTTCGTTGCGGAACGTGTCGGCGCCAGCGTCGAAGCAACAGGCAACCAGCTCCGGCTCGTGTTCGTTGAGCAACTTCTGCAGGGTCATGCCCAGGCCGAAAACTGCGTTGATCGGCGTGCCGTCCGGAGCGGACATGCTGCGCATACCGTAGAAACTGCGGAACACGTAGGCCAGACCGTCGATGAGGTAGGCGGTCATCGGACCCGTACCAGCCGTGTGCGGGCCACGGCATCCCCACTGCGGCCGCGCACCAGATAGACCCCGCTGGCGGTCTGCCGGCCGTTTCGGTCGCGACCGTCCCAGTCGACGCGATGAGAGCCCGCGTTGAACCACTGGCCGTCCGTGAGCTGCCGCACCAACTGGCCGCGCAGGTCATACACGGCCAGGCTGAGCTCGCCGTCCCGCGCCAGGTCCACGGCGATCGCGGCGCGCCCCGATCCACCGGGGTTCAGGGCCCGCAGGCGCAGGGCGAGGCGCGTCGCGCGCGGATCGTCGCCCGGCACCGCTGACGCCACATTCGAGAACTGGACGGGGCTGGTCTCATGCCGGACGGTGACCACGCCGGTGGCGGCGTCCCAGTACCAGCCGGGCGTGCTGTCGGGCAGCGCGGACAACCGTGGCAGGGCGACACCGCCGGCGAGAATCGAGCCGGGCGCCCCCTCGATCCGGACCCGTTCGGTTCCGCTGCCGCCTGCGGTCGCGTAGTCGATCAGGGGGCCGTCCAGGGGAAAGTCGATACTGGTCAGGGCCGCGTCGGCCGCCAGGATGTGGATTTCCGCCGCGGGGGCCAGGCTGGGCTCCAGGTTCATCAGTTCCAGATAGTAGATCACCGTGTTGAAGTTCTGCTCGTACCAGCTATCGACGTTGAAGTAGGCCACGAGGTCGCGCACGGTGGTGAACATGCGGCCGTCGGCGGCGTTGTCCCGGTTGTTCTGGCCGTGGGAGCAGGCTGCGGCCATCGCCAGAGCGGTTGCGCGCCAGGCCGCATCCTGGCGCGGATCGCCGGCCAGGGCTTCGTGCAGCAGCAAGGCTGTTCGCGCGTACTGCATACTGCTGGCGTAGGTAGCCTCGGGCCAGCCGAACCACTCGTTGGTCACCGGCGTGTAGGGGTCATAGCGCAGGTTGGGGCTCTCCACCAGGAAGCGCGCGCTCAGGGTGTCCAACAGCGTGACCGCCAGATCCTGCCAGCCGGCCGGCCGGCGCCGGACCAACTCGACTATCATTTCGTGACCGGAGTAGTGGTCACCGAAACCGGTCTGCATTTCGGGGGTCTGATCCTCGTAGAAGGCCTCCCAGCGCATATACGAAGGCGAGGCCGGGTTACCGGGGTTGGCCAGCAACCAGGCCCAGGCCCGATCGCGCGTCTGGGCGTAGACCGGGCTGCCGGTGCGCTGGGCCATGCCGTCGAAGAAGCGTACCGCCGGCATCAAGTGGCTCGTGTAGTCCTGGGTCACGGTCCCGTCCACCGGTACGACCCGGAAGGGCCAGCGCCCGTCGTCCCCCGGGCCGCCGGCCAGTTGGGTGGCGGCCAGCACGTCGGCGATTTCCACGGCGCCGTTCCAGTAGGCGGGCTCACCGGTGATGTCATACAGCCGCAGCAGGCGCAGGCCGAACATGGCGGGCTTGTCGGTCATGATCGCCGGACCGTCCCAGCCGCCGCCCATCACGCCGTCGGTCTGGGTGCTGTAGGGCAGGTTGCCATAGAGGTCGGTCGCCGGCGTGCGGTGCTCCAGGATCCAGTCGGCGTACTGGCGGGCCCGGGCCAGGCCTTCGGGGTCGCCGCTGAAGCGCCGCCAGTCCAGGAAGGCGTCAATGGCCACGGCGGCCGTGTAGCCCGGATAGCTCACCGACAGGTATCCCGGATAACCGTTCAGGTTGCCGTCCAGGTTGTTGCCGTCGTTGATGGCGTAACTGTAGAAGTAGGGCGGCACCGGATAGCCGAGCGGGTCATCGTCGTTGGTGCGGATACCGTTGCGCCCCACATCCGAGACCAGAAAGGCGACCACCTCGCTGACCAGTTGCGCGTAGGGTTTGGCGGGGGCGATTTCCGCCGCAGTGAAGCGGGGCAGCAGCAGGCCGGCCACCAGGGAGAAGGCCAGCAGGCCGTGGGCGAAACGGGGGCGTGGACGAGAAAACATAGAGCCAACCTGTCTAGTTCAGGGGAAGGATGATCCGGAACGTGGAACCGTGTCCCGGCGTGCTGCGCAGGATCGTCAGGGTGCCGCCATACTTGTGCAGGTACTTGCGGGACTCGGGCAGTCCCTTGCCGCCGTCGGGTTTGGTCGAGTAGCGGCTGTTGAGGGCGCGATCCCATTTCTCCGTGGGCAGGCCGCAGCCCGTGTCGGCCACGTCGATGATCACCATGCCGTCGGTGGTGTGCCAGGTGACGCCCAGTTCCCGGGTCGGACTCTCGGCCATGGCCGCGACGGCGTTGCCGACGAGGTTGTCGAGTATGAACTCCAACTCGCGGGGATCACAAAGGACGACCGCTGGCGGGGGAGGATCTGCCGGTATCGAGTCGCCGCCGGCTGTGCTGGCGGCCAGGCCCGCCCGGAAGTTTATCCGGGCCTGGCTGAGAGCCGGATCGTTGGCCACCCGCACCCGGGACACAACCCGGGCCACGTCGGCCCGGAAGTAGCTGGCCACCTCACCGCGCAGGCGGACCAGGGCCGCGTCCGCCTGGCGCTCGGCACTTTCGAGGGCTTCGGCGATGGCCGTCAGGTCGGTCGGCCGGAAGTTGTCCTGGGCCAGGGCCTCCAGTTGTTTCCTGATCTCGATGATGGCCCCGCTTACGGTGTTGATCTCACCATTGCCCACACCGGCCAGCCGGGCGCGCTCGAGGATGCCTGAGAGGTGGGGCAGGGCCGATTCGCGGCATTCGGACCACGCCTCGCGCATGCGGATCTCGATCTTCGCCGTATCGCCCAGGTTGGTTTGCAGGGCACGCAGGTGCCAGGTCAGGCGCCGCACGCACTTCAGCGGGGCGATGGCGCCATGGTGGGACAGTTCCAGGTTGTCCAACAGGGTCAGGCGCGTTTCGTGGACCAGGACGGCATCGACACGCGGGTTGCGGCGCCAGAGCAGCCAGGCGCCGGTCAGGGCGATCAGCACGACCGCGGCCACTGCGTACGGTGTCAATCGTTGCCAGGCGAAGGGAGTCTTGATCATGGCCAGGCTGGGATTGTAGACGTCCGGCCAGAGGAGGAACCGGGTGTTTGGCATGGGCTGCCAGGGTATGGCCCGGCTGCCCCAGCCCTGCGTGTCACCAGGCATCGCAGCCAGGGGCTTCAATTCCTGATCGAGCACCATGATCAGGCCGTCCACGCAGGCAACTACCGTCTCGACTCCTTCGTCCGGCAGGATATCCGCTACCAGCGACAGATTGGTCGGCTGTTGGAATGCCACGGCACGCCGCTGCACGAGCTCGCCGTCGCGAAAGTCGAACTCCAGCAGACCCAGGACGTTGTCGGTAACCAAGAGTGAAGGTCGCGGCCGATCAGTGCGTGAAACGATCTGCACCCCCAGCAGTTGCCGTGGGCCCGCAGACTGGGCCAGCACCTCTCCGTCGCGGTCCCAGACCGTGAGCTGACCCCAGATTTTCGGTGTTGTGCGCACCGAGGTGACGATCTCGGGCAGGCTGTCTCCATCCATGTCGCCGAGGGCCAATTCGCCGTTGCCGAAGGCCACACCCAGAAACCGCGACCACCGCAGATGACCTGTCCGGTCGAGCACAAAGAGACGCGTCTCGTCGTCACTGAATCCATTGATCCGCTCACCATGCAGATTATCCGGGGATCGCCCCACGAAGATGATCTCGGCGGTTCCGTCGCCGTCCAGGTCGGCCAGGCCGGTGTTGAACCGGAATGGGACGGGCCCGGTCTCGTAACGCCAAAGGACCGCACCGTCGGTAGGATCGACCGCCATTACTCCGCGCCCATACTTGTCGTATCCAACGGTGCAGCCGATGATCAGGGCCCGGACGGTCTTCTGGTCCCGCGGGACGTCCAGCGCACCGGCCACATAATAAACCCCATCCCATTTGCCGTCGCGACGCGCGTCCCGGCCAATCGGCAAGGCAAACTCGAGCAAGTGCTCACCCGTGCCCAGGTCCAGGACCCAGAACCACCAGCGGGACCCGTCGGTCGTGGGCCCCCAGGTGACCAGGTCCGGTCGCCCGTCACCGCTCAGGTCGCCGCAGGCCGCCACCGCTGCCGACGAAGTCTCGAGATCCTCGGTGCAATACTCCACGGGGAAGTTGACCTGATAGTGCATGACTTCGCTCAGGCCGGCGAAGGACCGGGCTGCGAGATAGCTATTGGTCGTGTACACCATATCCGGGCTGCCGTCCTGGTCGACGTCAGCCAGAACGATGCTGGCGCCCATGTATTGAGACGCCGGGCGCATCCTGGGAGACCAGGGCCGCTCTTGCAGTTGGTACGGCAGGTAGGACGGCACCTCGTGCCGACTCATTTCTGCTGCCGCGCAAACGCTTCCCATGCTCACGATGACTGCCATCAAAATGCCAAACAATTTCCGCAAAATAATCACCATATGCCCCATTAAAACCCTCATTCACTGCCCCGGATTATACCACATCTGTCGCTTTGGTACCACCATGGCGCGGGAATGGGGGCAGATTGGCGGGCGCGGGGCGAATCGGTCCCCGGCGCAGAAAAGGCCCCATCCGGGGCCATTTCTGCGCTGAGCCCAGCGCCCGCCAATCCGTCCCCATTCCCGGGAACTACTTGAGATCCTGGTACGCGTCCTTGAGCTGGTAACGGGAGATACCGCGACGGCGGGAAGGATCACCCTTGTACCCGAGGGCTTTCCAGTCCAGGCGGCCGCTGCCGTCCTTGGCGTGGCAGGCCTTGCAGCGCAGGGCTTCGGTCGCCGGGGCGACCATGTGGTTGATCCGCCACCAGGATTCGGTCTCGGCGAAGCCGTATTCGCCACTGTAGTCCTGGCCGGCGGCTTTGGTGCCCAGCTCCAGGGCTTTTTGCCAATCGAAGCCGTTGCCCCAGAAGCCTTCCTTGCCGAACAGCTTGGGCACCAGGATCGTCTTGAGCTTGGTGTCGTAAGCCTGCTTGCCGCGCATGACCTTGAAGGGGGTGATCCTGGCCTTGGGGTCGAGATTGTTGCCGGTCGGCCAGTTCAGGCGCGTGACCTGGTCCGGGTTCATCTTGTCGCCCACCAGGTACTGGCCGCTGGTTCCGTTGTACCAACTGTAGGTGGGGACCACGTTGGTCGCCCACTCGAAGGTGCCCTTCTTCTTGTTGAAGGTGGGCATGCCGTTCGCATCCTTCTCCGCCTTGACATCGGTGCCGGCGGTGGACCAGTCCCACCACATCTTGGTCGGGTTGGCGCGGGCGAAGGCCGGGATGTGGCAGGTCTGGCAGGCCACGCTCTGGGCGTGCCAGTTGAGGATGCGCTTCTCGTGTCCGTCGCTGTCGTGACAATCCAGGCAGTCGATGTGGTTGCCGCCGCCGGGGGAGACGAACATGGCGTTGCCCGCGATGTCATGCTTTTCGGTGGTGTGGCAGGCCTGGCAGCTGAAGTCTTCGCCTTCGGCGCTCATGTGCACGTCCAGGCTGAGCGGGGGATCGGCCAGGGCTTTTTCCATGTCGCCGTGCTTGACGTTGTTGCCGCCGCCGCCGGAGAAGTGGCAGGCGCCGCAGTTCAAGCGGCCGGGCTTGCCCACGGTGCGCGCGATGCTGGCCAGATCAAGGGGTTCCCACATCTTGCCCGCCCACTCCTTGGGCTCGTAGGTCGGATGGCCGGCGCCGGTGGGGAACTTGCGGTAGGTGCCGGACTGGTCGTGGCAGACAAGGCAGTCGATGTTCTCGGCGTTGTCGAAATCGAAGCTGGCGTCTTTCCAGCCATAGCCGGCGTGACAGCTCGTGCAGCGTGCCCAGTTGCTGTCGATGGCAATGCAGAAATTGTTGATGGTGTTCTTCTTGCCCAGGGGGATCTCGCCGCGGCCCATGACATCCTGCATCGGCTCCCAGGTCCAGTGCGCCGTCTGCATGAAGTCGTGGGGCACATCGTCGTGACATTCGAGGCAGGTCGCGGTCACGCTCGGGCCGTCGGTGAAGGGGCCTTCGATATCCTGATGATCTTCGATCAGGTCGATGGCGAGGGCCGTGCCGCCGAGCAGCAGGGTCGCCAGGGCAATCAGGGCCAGGGTGCGGAACTGGGAATTCATGCAGGTCGCCTCCGGTCGGGGTCAGGTAAGGCCATCCCCATCTGAGATTCATGGGCCGGGGAACTGACGGGATACCCCGCAATTCTGTTAAAAAGGTAACCAGTTATTGGCCGGCAACAAGAATTATGTATGACGATTTCATGACAAAACCCACTGGGAAGATAGGCATTAGGCCGTTTGGGGGATTGGTGTTCAATGTGAAGCTTCGTCAGCCGATAAGGGTAGGGAACTGCAAGGAGAATCACGCCATGGCCACCGAATTCTGTGAGCACCTGGACCAATACGGCGTCCAGTACACCCGGACTGAGGCCTGCTATCAGCAGTGCGTAAGCCTACTGGATGAGATCATGTCCGGTGGGCCGAATCCGGGCCTGGTCGGCTTGGTGACGGCCGCCCTGCGGGATTGGGCCGCAGAAGATGCCAAACTGCGGGACATGCTGGTGGCCGAGGTGCAGGCCGGCCGTGTCCGTGTGCCGCTGGCCCTGGTGCGGCGCCGACAGGCCAGTCCCGGCCAGCCACAGCGGAAGGCCCACCACCCGGGATCACCGGTATGTGCCGAATGCCGTTTTGTCGTGCCCCGCCTGGAGTATCCGGAGTGGAAGATCGCCCACAACGGGGTCGCGTCCTTCAAGGGCCAGGAGCTGCAGCTGCCGGCCGCCATCTAATCCGCAGGCTGACTACGAACCGAAGAAGTTCAGGGCGTCGAAATCATCGGCGTCCTTGCCGTAGGTGTCCACCTCGCCGCCGTTGATGATGAAAGTGGCGTGGGTGCCGAACACCCGGCTGAACTCGACGCGACGCGGTTCGTGACTGGGCACGTGCAATTCCAGCTGCGCGAGCTGCGGATCACTGGCCGAAACCAGATCCGCCTGGCACAACGGGCAGGAAAAGGTGATGGTCTCGCCCGGCTGCAGGGCCCCTTCCAGGGAGCTGTCGCACAGGTACTTGTAGTTGCCCGGCTGCGGGCTGAGCAGGACCAGACCCCGCGCCCGGCTCGTGTCGGCCACCAGCAGGATCTTCACGTTGGGATTCAGCACACCCTGGCAATGGGGACAGACGAACGTGTTCTTCATCACTCACCTCTTGGTTCTAATCCGCATCCTTGTCGTCGTCCGCGACGGCTGAATTTCTATTCCCTCCACCGGAGAGAAGCGACCACCCCAGCCCGGCGCCGAGCGCCAGCATGAGCCAGGGGTTCGAGGAGAGGTGTCAGCCACCGCCCCGGCAGGTCACCCACTTGTAGTAGGCGAAACCGCCGGCGGCCCCCAGCAGGGGTCCGGCCAGATGTCGCAGCAGACGTTGATTCACGGCAGGCCTTTCGGTGTCGGGAGTCCGTTGAGAGTATCAGCGTTCAAGGGGAATTCGGCAAGTGCGGGGCCCGCGGCAGTGTCGATTCTGTTGCGGCAGGACCCGGAGTGGGGTATGTCTTCGAGCGAGATTCCGCACCCTGTCCCGGAGAATACCGTCATGAAGCCACAGAAGTTGACAGTTGTCGTGATCGCGATGGTGATGCTCGCCGTCGCGGCCGGAGCCGCAACCACCGAGGAGTGGACCCTGCCGACGACGCCCGGCCATCTGGCCGGCACCCTGTTGCTGCCGGATGGTGAAGGCCCCTGGCCCGTGACGCTGATCCTGGCCGGCAGCGGTCCGACCGACCGCGACGGCAACGCCACCCAGTTTCCCGGTGGCAACAATTCCCTGCGGCAGTTGGCCGAGGCCCTCGCCGCGGACGGTGTCGCCAGCCTGCGCGTGGACAAACGCGGGGTGGCGGGCAGCAGGACCGTGGCCATCTCCGAGTTTGATCTCCGCTTCGACGACTTCATTGCCGATGCCGCTGCCTGGTGTGCGCGTCTCCAGGCTGATCGGCGGTTCAGCTCGGTGACCGTGGTGGGCCACAGCCAGGGGGCGCAGGTGGGCATGAACGCGGCCTGGCTCTGCGATGCTGACGGGTTCGTGTCGATCAGTGGTCCCGGTCGCGGATTGTTTGCGTTGCTGCGCGAGCAACTGGCGGCCAGTCCGCCCGTACGCTCGCGGGTGCAGGCCGAGGCCGTGCTGAGTGAACTGGAACTCGGCCGGCTGGTGGATGATCCGCCGGTTGAGTTGACGATCCTGTTTCGGCCGTCGGTGCAGGAATTTCTGATCTCGTGGAACAACCATGATCCCCGGCGGGAGATCGGGCGTCTGGCCGGGCCGGTGCTGGTTGTGCAGGGGACGACGGATGTGCAGGTGAAGGTGCAGGACGCCGAGAATCTGGTCGCCGGGCGCCCCGGTGCCCGGCTGCTTGAGGTAGAGGGCATGAATCACGTCCTGAAGATGGTGCCGGCCGGGAATACGTTTGCGCAGCAGTCGTCGCTGGTTGATTCGACCCTGTTGATCGCACCGGAAGTGCCGCGGGCCGTGGCGGCGCTGGCGCGCGAGGCGA
>JAJRWA010000152.1 GCA_024277025.1 Candidatus Krumholzibacteriota bacterium
CCTGCTGGCTGGCCGGCAATGATCCTCCACCAGGCTGATGACTGGCTGATTGTCGACAAGCCGACGGGCCTGGCGACCCACGCGGGCAAGCCCGGCGAACTGGGCGCGGTCGAATGGCTGGCCTTGCATCTGGGGCTGGATACCCACGTGGTTTCGCGCCTGGACCGCGGCACCAGCGGCGCCCTCCTGTTGGCGCGCAACCCGGCGGCGGCCGCGCGCGCCCAGGCGATCCACGAAGCGGGCGCGGCCGTCAAGGTCTACGAATTCCTCGCCCGCCAGGATAGCCGCCGGCTGGGCCTGGACGATGTCTGGGAACGGGACGACGCTCTGGATGACAAGGTCGCCCGCACCCGCTTCACCCGCCTGGGTGGTGACCCGACCGGCCGCGTGTTCCACTATCGGGCCGAGATCGCGCGGGGACGCCACCACCAGATTCGCCGGCACGCCCAATTGAGCGGCGTGCCGCTGCTGGGTGATGACCAGTACGGAGGGCCCGACTTCGGACGGCTGTGCCTGCACTGCGCCGAAGTCCGCTGGCCGGAACTTGACGCGGCGGTGACGGCGCCACGGCCTCTGAGTTTCGGCGCCCTGCTCGGTGAAACGAATCGATCGCCCGCGGTCGCGGTCTGCCACGACCGCCGCGGCCACTGGCTGGCCCGGATCACCGACGCCGTGCGCGCGGTGCACCGTGATGAGATCCCCGGTCTGCCGGCAGCCATCGACGTCTATGGCGAGTGGTTCGCTGCGGTCTGGTTCGACGAACAGGCCACGGCCGAGCAGCGGTCCCGGCTGTTGGATCCGGTCCTGGAGCAGGTGCGCGCCCACTACGGTTGCCGCGGCGGCGTCGTACGCAGCCACCGGCGCAATCCGCACCAACGCAAGCTTGTGACCGAGGTGGCCGTGGTCGGTGAACCGCCGCCACCGACCTTCACCGTGCGCGAACACGACCTGCGATACGAAATCAACCTGACCGGCACCCAGCACACGGGTCTGTTCCTGGATCAGCGTGATACGCGGCGGCGGGTGGCCCTGCGGTCCGGCGGCGCGCGCATGGCCAACCTCTTTGCCTACACCTGCTCGTTCTCGGTCGTGGCCGCCCGGCACGGGGCCGAAGTCGTCTTCTCCGTCGACACGGCCAAGCCGGGCCTGAACACCGGCAAGAACAACTTCAGCCACAACGGGCTGAGCGAAACGGGACAGGGCAAGTTCATCCAGGAGGACGCGCGCAAGTGGCTGGCCCGCCAGATGCGCAAGCGCGATCAGGACCCGGCCGTCTGGCCGGGCTGGGATCTGATCGTCTGCGACCCGCCGGTCTTCGCTGCGGCCCGGGACGGCGGCCAGTTCTCGGTGGAGAAGGAATGGGCACCACTGGCCGCCGCCTGCGCCGGCCTGCTGGCCGGCGGCGGCAGCGCCGTCTTCGCCAACAACCACCGCAGCGGGGACCACAAGTTCTATCGGGATGGATTGGCCAGGGTATTCAAATCGGTGACGAGTCTGCGGCCGCCCCTGGACTTTCCGATCTTTCCGGGGCGGCCGCAGCATGTGCGGACATTCTGGTGCGAGTAGAGTCTAGTCCTCGTCGAGCAATCCTATCTCCAGAATACTCGTCATCGGTTCGTAGGACGCTTCCAGACGGTCGCGATACGGCTCCAGCGAGGCCTGCAGCTGCGCGGGCAGGCCTTCTTCCCACAGGAAGCGCAGGGTCTCGATGCCCATGGCCTCCTGCTCGGCCAGCAGTGCGGCGCCCCAGGGATCGTCTGCCATCGTGGTGCCATCCGGCAAGGTTCTGCGGTAGGCCTCGACTTGGTTGTTCAGCAATTCGACCTGCATGCCGTTGATAAAACTGCGCACATGCTCAACGCGAGCGTCGCGAACGCTGTCGTCGTCGTGCCCTCCCCATTGCACCCGCACATTGCCCTCATCCTCGGCCTCGTCGCCACCGGACAGCACGAAACTCGGCCCGTCGCCCGGATCCTTGTGCAGCAGCACATAGTACGACAACGAGTAGATGTACAGGTACTCGCCGGGAGCCATGTCGTTGTCCAGCAGGACACCGCGGCTGCTGCGGATGAACCCCAGCATGGTCGGCACCATTCTGATGCCCGCCTTGGCCTTGTCCAGCCAGCCGGCGTCGCCGTCGAGGGTGTCGAGCAGGTTCGCGGCCTCGTCCCTTGCGGGCGCCATGTCGTCGCGCACGGTCAGGAAGGTCTCCATGCGGTAGGAGCTGATAGTGCCGTCAGGACTGGGCACAAAGTCCGTAGTCACACCGAAGCGGTCGTTGAGAGCCGTGGCGCTGGCGCCCAACTCGTCGCTCTGCTCCTTGAGCTTCTTGACGCCGAAGTAGCCGCAAGTGCCGACGCCCCCGAGAATCAGGAGCATCAACCCGCAGCCGATCCCGCAGCCAACCATCCACTTCTTGCCCGCTCCGGCCATGACCACGCTCCCTTGTCTGGGCTGTTATCCAAGTGACGAACGGCCAACCTACCCCCGCGGCTGACCGAATATTCCCCCCGTTAAGACGGTGAAACGGGTTTCAGGTTGCCGAATGGCCCCGATGGCATGACTATATCCGGGAAATTCACACTCTCATACCCCGAATTCAACGGGGCCCAGATTCCCGGACAGAAGGTTGCAGGTTCCGCCATGGCTCAGCAGTACATC